>JBAUIB010000021.1:0-14575 GCA_049680585.1 Phormidesmis sp. | reverse complement strand
AGCTGTATTCGCAGACTACAGCAGATAAAACAGCGGTTTTGTATGCAGCGACAGCACTGGGCGTATCGCAGGCTCCACATGGGCTGTTTCATTTAAAGGGGAGTATGCAGGTGTTGAGCGATCGCCTCGTAGAATCGCTCACAAGAGATGGCGGCGAACTGCACATGCGCCATACCGCTGAAGCGATAGAGATCGACAATGGCAAGCCAACGCAGGTCAAAATTGCTAATAGCAAGGGCCATGTCTGGCTAGAAAGTGCTGATCATGTTGTTGCAAACGTCACGGTTCAAAACCTAGTGCGTTTAGCCAAGACGGACAGAACGAACGACAAAATGAAAGGCTACGAACAGAGAGTCAAAAAGCTACTACCCTCTTCAGGCGCTTTTGTGATTTATTTGGGAGTAGAACAGTCTGCTGTTCCTGAAGACTGCCCGCCTCACTTGCAGTTTATGTACGACTACGATGGGCCCATTGCTGAAAATAATTCTCTCTTTGTTTCGGTGAGCCGACCAGGAGACGGACGTGCACCAGACGGGAAAGCAACGGTTATCGCCTCTTCTTTTACCGACGTGCAGCAGTGGTATGACTGCGATGACGAAGGCTATCAGGTGATGAAGGAGAGATATACGCAGGAAGCGATTTCTCGGCTGAAGGGATATTTCGACCTGCGGCCTGAGCATTTAGTGCATGTAGAAGCGGCGACGCCGAGAAGCTTTGAGACTTTTACAGGGCGCGATCGCGGCATTGTTGGCGGTATCGGCCAGCGCGTGCCCACCTTCGGCCCCTTTGGCTTTGCCACCCGCACGCCCATTGAGAATTTGTGGCTAGTCGGCGACAGCACCCATCCAGGCGAAGGCACAGCAGGGGTAAGCTATTCAGCGATGACAGCCGTACGACAAATAGAGGCAAAGCAAGCGAATTGAGGCAAACTAATCCTGCTGCTCTTATGCCTCATCATCTGGTGCGTTGTCATCTGGTGCGTTGTCATCTGGCAACCATTCACCATAGGACGGACTCGGGAGGAATATTCCCTCAGGTCAACAATGCGTGGCTAAACCCTATCATAACCAGATAATGCTTTTGCGATGTCAGCCTATCAAATCCAACACATCGGGCTTTCCCTTTTACAAAAAAGCAGCCGCGAGGACATTGCGGCTGCTCTGTAATTTATCGAAACCGAAATCAGAAATTCTCCACTCGGTTTCAAGATAAGTTCTTCGCTATGAAAACTAGATTTCGCAGCTTTCGCCACCGCCGCCATTCACACAGAAAGCAAACGCTAGAAACCGGCTCTGTTCTTGTGCAGCGGCTTCTGTGATGTTTTGTAGTTTGAAGAAGTTAGCAGCTGCTTGAGACTGTTGAGCAGGCGTCTTTTGCAAGAACCAGTCGCTGCTAGAGATTGTCTCAAATGATACCTCTTGGTCCTGAGCCTGTTGCATGACCAGCCAAGATACTGTTTCTTGGTCAGCAGAAGGGAGATCTTCATACCAGAGCTGATAGACCTGTAGCACCTGCCCTGTTTCATCGTCAGCGTCAATAGCGCCTTCTTGTGAGTTCATGTCCAAGCCTAAAGTATTGCTCAGGCTATTAACGGTGTAAGCCGTCCCGTTAATGGTTCTATCAAGACGGTTGACGGTACCGTTGACTCTATCAATGGTGTTGAGAAAATCACCAAATCCGGCGGATGCAGGTACCTGTGCTGCGGCTAAAAGGCACGCTGCTGAGATGAAACTTGTGAGTACTTTGTTGATTTTCATATTGCGAGCAAGAAATGATAGGAGTACTGCTCAGGCAGTCGCTGAGCTTGCCAGTGCGGTTATAGATGCAAAGCCTACAGTCACCCTTTCGATAGATGCAATCCGAACTCGGTATCAAAAGAGAATCTTCATACAGTTAAGTGATCGCTACTCCGTACAAGACTGATAGAACGGAAAGAGAGAGCTGTTCTTAAGCGCCGTGATAGGGCGAAGCCAGCCCGTCTGTTCGTAGGAGAGACAGGTATTTCAGATGGACAAACAGACACTGTGGCGTGTAAAGCTACGAAAAAGTACTGGAGCGTAATGTTTGTACTTTTAGGTATGTCCTGTAGAATCCTCATAGCCTTCTCTCTAGTGAAGAAAACAAAGGATTCGATAAATGACGTTAGGCAAGCTTTCTAAACTGCTGGGTAGCTGTGGCCTGGGGTGGCTTTTGCTGCTGACATTACCTGCCCAAGCTCAGTCAAACACCGTACACCAGATGGGAGTTCTGGGGCCTAACGATGAGCAGTTTAGTACGGGCAGCTACTTCGATAGCTACAAAATTGAAGGGAGTGAGGGACAGCGCGTTTCTGTTTCTTTAGACAGCTCAGAGTTTGATGCTTTTCTAGGACTGTTTGACAGTGACGGCAATTTAGTGGCCTCTAGCGACGATGCAGCAGCGGATAATCCTAATTCGTTCATATCTACAACACTGCCTCGCAATGACACCTATACCGTAGTCGCCACTTCGCATGCGCCCCAGAGCAGCGGTGACTACAGAATGTCTCTGCGTAATTTCAGTCCGCCGCCAGTGGCGAGAACTGGAAGCAGCAGCGGTAGCTGGGACGGTCTAAGTGCGTTAGTTGCTAGTCCGCTTGGTCAAATGATTATGATGGATATGGTGGACTCGATGTTTTCGTTCGGCGGTGGTTCGTCAGCTGCTGCCTCGGGAGGCGACTGGTACCCCCAGCAGTCAACCTCTTCGCAGCCATCTCATCGGCCACCTGCTCCGTCCGTCAGCGGAAGCGGTATTCATGGCAATGGGCCCTCAGCATGGCACCCGTAACGCTTGGTAGGCGTCGGGCAATTCCTATGCTTGAGAACGGTTAATTTCCACTGCAACAGTCCCGGCAAAATCGGGGATCGGTGGCGTAGGTTTTGTCACTTTGACATTGATTTGCTGAATGCGAGGATCGCTTCTCAGCGCGTGGGAAGCTACGGCATCAGCGAGACTTTCGATCAGCTTATACTTTTGGGTTTGAATGAGCCTTGTTGTTTCTTGAACAATCTCAACGTAGCTGTGAGTATCTTCTAGGGCGTCACTCTTACCTGCTACTGAGAGATCAATAGAGATTTTGAGATCAACAATAAACCATTGACCTAGAACATTTTCTTCTTTAAGCGCACCAAGATAGCCAAAAGCTTTGATGCCGTTGATATGAATGGTGTCCATCAAAGTCCCAGGTCTTTGTGCGTGAAAGCTTTTGCGGCTTCGCCTGAGTAGGTTGCAACAATGTGTCCATTGCCGACAAGCTGATACTTGTAAGTGACGAGCCCTTCAAGGCCGACCGGACCACGAGGCGGCATTTTTTGGGTGCTGATGCCAACTTCTGCGCCAAAGCCGTAGCGGAAGCCATCGGCGAAGCGGGTGGAGCAGTTGTGATAGACGCCAGCGGCATCAACCCCGGCCATAAAGGTATCGGCGGCGGCTGGGTCGGTGGTGGCGATCGCTTCCGTATGCCGCGATCCATACGTGCTGATGTGATCCATCGCCGCTTCTACAGAATCCACTACCCGAACCGCCAAGATCAAATCGCTATATTCAGTTGACCAGTCTTCTTCGGTAGCGGCGTTAATACCAGTCAAAATTTTCCGAGTCTCGTCGTCACCCCGCAGTTCTACGCCTTCAGCCTGTAGCGCTTTTGCCATCGCCGGCAAGGCTTCGGCAGCGATCGCTTGATGGACTAGCAAGGTCTCAATGGCATTGCAGGCAGAGGGGTAGCCCACTTTGGCATCGACAGCAATCTCTACCGCCTGATCGATATCGACGGCTTTGTCGATATACAGGTGGCAAATGCCGTCAGCGTGGCCGAGGACAGGAATGCGGGTGTTGGCCTGCACGTATTGAACAAACTGGTTAGAGCCACGAGGAATGATTAAATCGACGTATCTGTCGAGGCCCAGTAAGGCGTTGGTTTCTTCGCGGGTGGTGAGCAGCTGAACGGCGTTTGGGTTGGCCCCGGCGTTGGCGATGCCTTGGCGAATGGCTTGGACAAGGGCTGTGCAGGAGCGGACGGCTTCTTTGCCCCCTTTGAGGATGACGCCATTGCCGGACTTGAGGGCGAGGGTGGAAATTTGCATGACGGCGTCGGGGCGCGACTCGAAGATAATGCCGAGTACGCCGAGGGGAACGCCGATGCGCTTGAGAACGAGCCCTGAGTCGAGTTCACGGTGGAGGGTGATTTCGCCAGTGGGATCGGGTAGGGACGCGACGCTGCGGACGCCTTGGATGGCGCTGCTGAGTTTGACGGCATCAAGCTTAAGTCTGCCGTAAAGGGGCTTGGCGAGGTTGTCGGCTAGTGCGCTTTCGAGATCGGCTTGATTGGCAGCGATAATGGTGTCAGCGGCAGATTCTAGCGCTTTTGCAACAGATTCAATGATTTTGTTTTTGGTATCCGCCGATAGCTGCGCAAGTTCGCGGGCGGCCTGTTGGGTTTGCTGAGCGATCGCCTTCAGCGGCAGTGCCGTCATCGGTGAGGTGGATAGGCTGGACTGGCTGCTGGTTGAAGCGCTCATAGCAGTAACGCGGAGTAGGTTAGACGTCTGAGATCTGGATTGATTTCAGAATTGCTCAAGACTCTAGTGTATCAAGAAAGGTCTGAATAAGCTGGTGGGCAATGCGATCGCCTGCGCCGGGATCGCCCATTCTGTGTTTGCCATTTTGATAAATCTGCTGAAGGCTCTCGGGGTCGTTGATGAGCTGAGCGACGACAGCACCCACCGCTCCAGGCGTGTGAACAACTTGTACAGAAGAACCAAGCATCTTAGCTTGCACCTCGGCAAAGGCGGAGGTGAACTGCGGGCCTTTGCCGGGTAAGGTAATGGCGGGTTTGCCGAGGCCAACGAACTGTTCGGTGGCGGTGCCAGCAGTGGCGATCGCAATATCAGACTGATGCAGACAGTCATTATAGGCATCTGAGATCAGCCAAAGGGTAGCATTTTGGCGAGTATACATGGGATAACGACCAGATTCATAGCGGCCAGACTTCAGCTGCCAGTCGGCAAGGCTCATCTGGAGGCGGTCTGAGGAGAGACTAGGTGAGATCGCCGCCAATAAAACCAGCGGACGCGGAAAAACGGCTTTGACCACGCTGGGAATCGCCGCCAAAATATTCGCCCAGTTTTCATAAGCCTCCGGTGGGCGCGAGCCGGGAAGGAGCGTGATGTATAGCGGGATAGCTGACGGCACGCCCTGAGCAACTAAGCCAGTCAGCTTCCCAGTCGGCGCCAGATCGTCCATCATCGGATTGCCTCGGTACTGGGCCGCAATGCCAAGGGAGTTTAGCTGTTGAGCGGTCAAGGCATCGCGCACAAAAATCGCTTTGCAGTTGGGGCACGACATCAGCCAGCGCTCCCAAGGCAAATAAACCGATCCCGACCATCCTTCTAGCCGCTGCCAGAGGGTTTTCACGGGAAGTTTGCCCTGTTCGTCGCGCAGCCAATAGTCTGACTTGGCGGTGCCGACAAAGGCGTAGGGTAGACCGCTGAGATAGGCAAATAAGAGAGGGACAATGTCACCAACCGCGAGGATGGCGTCGCCCGTTTTGGCCCAGGACTTGAGAGCGGATAGCTGCGATCGCGTTAAAGGCAGCAGCCCTTTTTGAACATCCATTGCCAGCCGTTTAAGATCGCGGTTGAGAAAGCCGCCTGAAGGCAGCATCTGGGTAGGGCCAACAATCGATAAGTCCTTGTAGGCACTGCCCGTACCGGCAAGCGGCAGGACTGAGAGGTCGATATCAGGATCCCATTTGCGAAGGGCTGTCAATATCCGCAGCGCAATGACATCTTCACCATGACCGTTGCTCATACATAGCAATTTCATCGGCAGCAGACGTTCCTACCTAGCTTGATTCATACCTGAACGAACGCCCTTACCGTTAAGAAGCATGTTTTAAACAGGCTTGTTGGATTATCCATGGCGAATTCGAGGTAAACCTAAAGATAACATTAAGGTTTTACGATGGATACGTATCTCGTTCGTCAGCTCTGGTCTACTGTACAGTCCTGTCCTAATAGCAGACTGTCTAAGCTAGACGATTCCAGCTTAGTCAAGTCGCTTGTAGAGCTGCTCAAAGCTGATCCTACCTTTGATCCCCGTAACTTATCGGCAGTTAGTACCTATATTCGCACGCGGACGCCTCTCATTCGTGAGCTCTCTCAGCAATCTTGACGATTCTAAGCTGACGTTTTGATACGGCTCATTTCTGCCTATTTTCAGGCTCTGTTTTGTTTTGCCAAACTGTCGGAGGGATTGGCTACTTTGGTAAACATCTCAGTGCGCTAAGTCTTCAAAATCTGAAAATCCGCTGCGGACTGCACAGCTATCTCCGTAAAAAAGGTGATAAGGTTGAGCGCAATCACTGCTCAATGAGTTTGGTGAGAGTTTGGCGGCTGCAAAACAGTGTTACACCAAGACTTTTTGATAGGTGCTCAAATCGATCACGAGTACTAAGTCTTTGCTAAAAACTCTTGTCTGACTTCATTGAGCTAGTTTATAGTCCCTCTTTGAAAGTGCGTGAGGCTTGGTATGAAAAAATGGGGTTTGATGATTGCTGTCAGTTTAGGCGTTGCGCCTTTGGTCGCTTGCGGTGCGCCCGGCGGTGATGCGGGCGATGGCGGCGAGGGTGCCTCTGTTGGCAACAGCCGCTTGCAGACCGTGCTAGATCGCGGCAGTCTGGTATGCGGTGTGGATGGGGGAATTCCTGGCTTTAGCTTTGTTGAGAACAATGAGTACTCCGGTCTAGACGTGGATGTATGCAAAGCCGTCGCCGCTGCGCTATTTGACGATCCAGAGGCCGTAGAATATCGCGAACTAGACTCTACTGAGCGATTTGAAGCACTCAAAGGCGGCGAGGTGGATATGCTCTCGCGCAATACTACTTGGACGCTTAGCCGCGATTCCTCAGTCGGCATGGAGTTTGCACCGACGACCTTTTACGATGGCCAGGGCATGATGGTGCGAGCGGCTGAAGGGCTAACCGAGCTGACGGATCTAGAAGGCAAATCGGTCTGTGTAGAAGCAGGTACTACGACTGAGCTGAACCTAACCGACCAAATGCGTCAGGCAGGAGTGAGCTTTGAGCCGGTGGTCTTTCAAGATGCGGATGCGGCCTATGCGGCCTACGAAGAAGCTCGCTGTGACGGCATGACTTCTGATAAGTCTCAGCTAGTAGCGCGTCGGAGTACGCTTCCTAACCCAGAGGAGCATGTGGTGATGGAAGTGGTCATGTCAAAAGAGCCGCTCGGACCGTTGACCATTAACAACGACTCAGCTTGGTTTGACACGGTGAAGTGGGTCACCTACGCACTGATTCAGGCAGAAGAGTTTGGCCTAACCGCTGACACAGTTGAGCAGGCAACCTCTAGCGAAGACCCTAACATTTTGCGCTTTGTAGGCGCGGAAGGCACGCTAGGCACTGATATGGGCTTGCCGAACGACTTTGCACTGCGAGCTATCAAGCATGTCGGCAACTATGGCGAAATCTACGAGCGCAACTTGGGTCAAGGCTCTCAGTTTAAGCTGGACCGCGGACAGAACGCGCTGTGGACTGAAGGCGGTCTGATGTACTCTCCGCCGTTCCGCTAATGTGCTTTTCGCTGAGCTGCTTTGAAACTGGCATTTAGTCAGGCTTTGTGATCTGAACTTTGGGCCTTGTTGTTCAGCGATGAGTTCAGTGTCTTTGTAAAGGGTGTAGATTGACCGAGGAATCGGCGAGCTGCACCCTTTTTTGTCGGTTTTCGACGGCTGTTTGAGAGGAGTCTCTTGTTTACTTGAAGCCTTTTGCATTAAATTACATAACAACTTAAGCAATATGTTCTACATAGCGTCAAACTATTGAGAACAGGCGATTCTCTCATTGAGGATTTCAACATTTGTTTGAAGTCGTCCCCTACGTTTGTTAGGACGCTAAGCAGCATTTGTTGAACTGTCGTGCGAGAATAACCGCCGAATTATCGTCGAACTGTAAAAATGCAGACTGAAAACAATGCGACTTTGCTGGCAGACTACAAGTCGGCAAGCTAATAAGCTGGCAAACGACAAGCTGGCAGACTATAAGCTGGCAGACTACAAACCAGCCAAGTTGGCATCGCCAGCCTGTTAACAAGGTCCAGCTAGCAGGCTTCTAGCCTAACGGCGGTTTAGCGCTGGGATGCTCGGTTAAACGCATACGCAAAAATCTATGGCACAAACCTCCTCAAGTTCAACGTTCAAGCTGCGGTCTTTACTGCGTGATGAACGGTTTTGGCAGATAGCCCTACAAGTGATTGTCGCGGTGGTTGTAGTGGCCATCCTCTCCTATCTGTTTGGCAACCTAAGTCGTAATATGGCCCGGAGCGGTATTAGCTTCGGGTTTGATTTCTTTAAAAACCCAGCGGGCTTCGCCATTGGTGAAGACATGATTGGCTACCAGGCTCAAGATGCCTATGCAAAGGTGGTGCAAGCAGGCATCATCAACTCGTTTCGGGTGATGATCGTTGGGGTGATTACGGCCACCATAGTCGGGATTGCGGCGGGCGTTGCAAGCTTTTCTGATAACTGGCTGGTGTATAAGATTAGTCGGGCCTATGTCGGCTTGATCCGCAACGTGCCTTTGCTGCTGCAGCTATTTTTCTGGTACTTGGCGGTGTATTTGGCAGCGCCTAGGGCTTCTAATCAGCTAGTGCTCCCCAGTCAAAATCTGAGCTGGCTGGTGGTGAGTAATAAAGGTATTAATATACCAGGGCCAAGCTTTCCTGGGGAGCTATGGGTGGGGCTGATGCTGCTGCTGCTATCGCTGCTACTGCTGGGTTTGCTGTGGCGATCGCTCAGTGCGTTTATCGAAGGTCGTTTTGCGGCGGGGCTAGCGGGCTGGCTCTCGCGGGCAGTCAATGCGGCGATCATTGTGGCGGTGGTGATTGCCGATTACGTTTTGCTATTTAGCAATTCAGCTGACGATAATTTGTACTTTAAAGGCGCGGTGCTGGCGCTGTTTTCGAGTGCAAAGGGGCTGTGGGTAGTCACGCTGATGGTGCTGGCCGCGCTGATGGTGGTGATCTGGCGGATGCGGATTAAGACCATGCTAGAAGAGGGGCAAGATGGCAAGCTGCTAGGAGGGGTGATGATTGCGATCGCCTTGGCTGCAGCCGCCATTGTGATTTTCGCCTTTGGCTGGAAAGCACCTGAGGTTTCAGAAAACGGTGCTAGCGGTGGCCTGCGCGTGACAATGGAATACGCGGCGATGCTGAGCGGCCTGACGTTTTACACGGGTGCGTTTATTGCTGAAATCGTCAGAGCGGGCATTCAGTCAGTCTCTAGAGGGCAGTGGGAAGCAGCGCGATCGCTCGGGCTGAATACGAATAAGGCCATGCAGCTAGTGGTCTTTCCGCAGTCGCTGCGGGTGATCATTCCCCCTTTGAACAGCGAATTTGCCAACTTAGCGAAAAACTCCAGTCTGGCGCTGGCCGTGGGTTACCCAGATCTGTACTCGGTTGCGAACACGACCTTTAACCAAACCGGGCGACCGATTGAAGTCTTTTTGGTCATGATGGCGACCTACTTGACGATCAACCTGCTGATTTCGATCAACATGAACCAGCTCAACGACGCCGTGCAATTTAAGGAGCGCTAAGGAGATGACCACAGCAAGTTCTAGACCGATAGAGCGCGGCGCACCGCGAGTAACCAAACCGGGGCCAGTAGAGTGGAGCCGCAAACATTTATTCAACGGCTGGTTCAACAGCATTTTGACCATCGTGCTGGTGGTAGCGTTGGGCTCGGTCTTTGTGAATATGGTGATCTGGGCGTTTACCCAGGCGCAGTGGGCCGTCGTCAGCGACAACTTTGGTCAGTTTATGTCCGGCCTCTATAAGCGTGAGCTGTACTGGCGGATTTGGTCAATTTTTGGCGTGATGATGGTGTTCGCGGGGCTCAGCTGGGGCCTGCTAGCGCGCAATCAAAAGCAGCTCTTTAGCCGGAATGTGCTGATTGGACTGGGGGCGATCGCGCTATTTATCATTATTTTCCCGCTCACCCGGCCAAATGCGCTCTATCTGCTAGGCGGTCTGGTTCTGCTAGTTGCGATGGCAGCTGTCGGCCAAATTGTCGGACGGAAGGTGCCCGCAGCGGCCCAATGGATTACGGGCGGCTGGTTTTTCTCTTATTTTATCGCGCTGTTTTTGTTAGGCGGCGGTGAGGCCAGAGCGAGCTTACTCTATAGCCTGATCATGATTGGCGGCGGTGTATTGGCCGGTCAGCAGTTAGCGAAGCGGGTCACCATTCCCAATATTCCTGGCATTCTTTCCGACGTGATTCTGTTCATTGTCGGCTTTCTGGTGGTGTATCAAGTGCTGTGGCGAGTCCCCTACCTTTTAGGATTGGACTTTGGGCTGCGGACGGTCACTAGCGGTAGCTGGGGCGGGCTGACGCTGACGCTGCTATTGGCTATTAGCGGCATTGTTCTATGCTTTCCGATGGGAATTATTTTGGCGCTGGGTCGGCGCAGTAAGCTGCCGATTTTTCGCGGTTTTTCGATTGCCTACATTGAGCTGATTCGCGGCGTTCCTTTGATCTCCATTTTGTTTATGGGGCAGGTGCTGATTCCGCTGTTCTTACCAGCTGGCGTGCGGCCTGATCGGGTGGTGAGAGCGATTATTGGCCTGACCATTTTTAGCTCGGCCTACCTAGCTGAGAACGTGCGAGCTGGTTTGCAGTCGGTGCCGCAAGGCCAAACCGAAGCCGCTCAGTCGCTAGGGCTAAACAAACCGCTGACAACGGCATTGATTGTCTTACCGCAAGCGCTGAAAACGGCCATTCCAGCCATCGTCGGACAGTTTATTAGCTTGTTCCAAGACACGACGCTGCTGGGCATTGTGGGATTGGTAGAGCTGTTGGGCATTACCAACAACCTGCTGGCAAACCCCAGTTATTTAGGAGATTATGCAGAAGCCTACGTCTTTATTGCGGTGCTGTACTGGGTATTTTGCTATGCCATGAGCTACGGCAGTCGGCGCGTAGAGTCTGCTTTGAATACGGACTTGCGATAGCTAGCTTGCTGACTACTTTTCGCCGTAATTTTTCACCTGAGACACCTTACTTACCTACCTTAAAAGAGGAACCCAACTGATGGTCCAATCTGAAACACAAGCACCGGCAACCCCTCGTAACGCTGTGGGTTCTGAGGCCGTCATTGTCGCCAAAGATGTTCAGAAGTGGTACGACAACGGCTTTCATGTGCTCAAAGGAGTGAGCATGAACGTGTACAAGGGTGAAGTAGTCGTGGTGATGGGACCGTCGGGCTCGGGTAAATCCACCTTCATTCGCACGTTTAATGCACTGGAGCCCTACCAGGAAGGCAGCATTGAAATTGACGGTGTGCCGATTGCCCACGATCTCAAAGACATTGAGGCTGTGCGCCGTGAAGTGGGTATGGTGTTTCAGCAGTTCAACTTATTTCCGCATCTGAGCGTGCTGCAAAATGTGACGCTTGCGCCGCTGTGGGTGCGCCGATGGCCTAAGGCCAAAGCCGAAGAGATTGCCATGCGTCTGCTAGATCGCGTTGGGATTTCAGAGCAGGCATACAAGTTCCCGGGTCAGCTTTCGGGCGGACAGCAGCAGCGGGTGGCGATCGCTCGTTCACTGGCCATGCAGCCTAAGGTCATGCTATTTGACGAGCCGACCTCCGCGCTTGACCCTGAAATGGTGCGCGAAGTGCTCGATGTCATGCGCAACCTGGCTAAAGACGGGATGACAATGGTGTGTGTGACTCACGAAGTCGGCTTTGCGCGAGAAGTTGCCGATAGAGTGGTGCTGATGGACGGTGGCCTCTTGATTGAAGAGAACACGCCGGAAGCGTTCTTCAACAATCCGACCGAAGAGAGAACGAAAGCATTCTTGTCGCAGATCATTTAAGGGTAGGAACGATGAACGATGAGTTAAGACGCTCTTAAATTCATCGTTCACCACTCATCGCTTTGCCTACATAAACTTGCCCGCCATTCCCAGCATATCGCCCATATCGACATCGCCGTCGCCGTCGCCATCTAAAAACGCGGTAAGAATCGGGTTGGTGTCAGTGGCGGGTACGCCTTGTTTTTTGTTGCCAGCGCTGAGAAATTGCATCACCAAAGGTAAAACCATCGGCAAAATCCCCTGCACTTGATTCGTGTTGAGGTTGGTTTTTTGAGTGACGGCTGAGATCATTTCAGCGAGCTGGGCGTTGTTAAATAGCTGAGGGATAACCGCTGCGCCATTGGCTGCGCCTTGTTCTATGAGAGATTGCGCTGCATTGTCACCTTCTGCCTGACGCTTCTCTTTGAGTGAGGAGCGCACAAACCCGCCGATCACTGACATAGCCTGCTGCATCGTCTCAGAGCTAGCGTTGTTTTGCTGGCCAATTTGCTGAGCGGAGCCTAAAATTCCGCCTAGCTGGCTAGCGCTGGCTTTGCGGCTAGGATCTGCAACAGCCTTCATAACCTGATCAAAAAGTCCCATAGTGTGTTCCTAAATCTTGGCGCTACAACGGCATTATACGGTAACGGAAAGACCTCTTTGCTGGTCATATCTGTGGGCGATCGCATATAACTGAAGCTCGGGGTGTTGTGTAACGTGTACTTGCAGTTTTAACCCCCCGTGATCAGATGGCTTTATCTTTCTGGAAACCGGTTCATGTCGTGCTAGTAGGCAGCGTGATCCTCTCTACAGTCGCTTGCAGAGCCAGCCGCCAAGCTGCCCAAGGCTCTATCAACGCCCTGCCGAGCTTAGCAGACGATGGCGGCTCAGTCTGTGCGCTCAATGAGTCAGTGATTTCTGCCGAAGGGCGCTACAGTGCCAATGTGGATCTGACGGCAAGTGTGGCATTGCCAGGAGAGCGCGGTGTCGATGTGGTGATGACTGAGTATGGGGCGATCGCTGCTGTCAATGCAGAAGAAGGCTCGCTGCTGCACTGGATAGATCCGGCTACCGGAGAGATTGCGCAAACGGTGACACTGCCAGCGGCGGTGAGCGATCTGGCCTATGACGGGGCGGTGGCCGGAGGGGGCGTGTTGGCGATCGCTACTGAAAACAAAGTGCTGCGACTAGATGCCGTCAGCGGTGAGGTGCTCAGCGAGATCGCGTTAGAAGGCGTGGGGCGAGTGGCGATCGCAGCTGATGGACATGTGGGTGCGATCGCCGGTAAAACGGTATACCTGTACGATGCTAGCGACGCGGAAGTGTTCTCGAAGTTTCGTGACTACACCGAAGTCACCGATGTCGAGGTGCGTAGCTGCCAGGGCGATGATGCCAACAGCTCAGTGTATGTCACCAGCTTTCGCAATAGCTCATTTATCGATCTGGAAGACAAGCGCAACCCGGTGCAGATTGCTCGCTTAGAAGCGCTGGACTTTTCTGGAGAAGTGCAGTGGTCGCTGTTTAGCGATAGTGCCGAGACTATCAAGCAAAATGTGGCCGATACCCGACTGAACCGGGTGACAATGGGGCGTGATGGCTATCTGTATATTGGCGGCGAGAGTGCGGGCACTGCGACTATTTTTCGCTGGCGCGGTCAGCCGATGAGTGAAGATGAACAATATGGCAGAGAAAAGCCTTTTTTAGAGCGAATCGATGAATACGCTCAGCTACACAATAGTGGAGCCGCCCATTTGCCTTACTACGCGCGGGTGCATCCGAGCGAGGGGCAGCTCGTGACTTCGCAGTTGAGTTTTCCTCGATTATCCAATACCAAAGCGAATGCGATGCGGCTAGGCGATATTGCTACGGGCGTGGATGGCAGTCTGTATTTTGGCGGGACGGCGAGTGCGTCTATTTTTAATCGAGAGAATTTGACGCTGAATGGGGAGCCAGTAGGGGGATATGCGGGGGGCGATCGCGTTTGGATGTCGATTGCGCCTGATTTTAGGGCTCGCAATTTTTGGACGGTGCTTGCTGAGGAAGGCGGGAAGGGCGTTGTGCAGGGTGTGGGTGCAGGCTATGGCTACAGCGCGGCGCTGAGCAATGTGGAGAGCGGTACGGTGCCAGTGACGAGTGGTGACGCAACGGGCAGTGTTTTTCTAAGCTTTACAGCCGAAAAGTAGAGCGAATGGACAACTCTTATCAAATTTTGCCAAAATGAGGGCGACTTCCTCCTTTTGTGCGCATGGCAAGCATTGATGATGATTTGCAGGTTCAGCCGTCGGTTACGGAGGGCGATCGCGCACTCGACCTCTTCACTGACCGCTATAGCTTCACTCGACTGCTGGCTGAACGTATCAACGATCCGCCGAAAAGAGAAATTCTGTTTTTTCATGGGGCGGGGGGCAATGGTAAGTCGCTGCTGCTGAAGTATTTACGCAAAGAATGTAAGGGGCTGATGGCGGAGCAGTGGCAGCGGACTAGGGAAAAGCCGGATGATGAGATGACCAAGCTACAGAAAGATTTGAAGACGATGAAATACTTGACGCCGCCGAAGGTGCTGTTGAGTTTTCGATAGACTCTGACTGACCGAATAACGACTATCGATTTTAGAAATTTTCAAAGAGCATGAACACTACTAGCCTGAAACCTTATCAAATTTTTCGGAAACGCTTCGGGATCAGGAACT
>JBAUIB010000020.1:0-30092 GCA_049680585.1 Phormidesmis sp. | reverse complement strand
GCATTGGGTTGGCTGGCGGAGGCGAGGTAGGCGGCGACCGTTTCAGGTGACAGGCGATCGCGCCGGGCCAGCAAAAAGTTCTCCAAAAAGTTGCGCACCGCTAGCTCATTCATGGCCCCTAAGGCGTAGATAGCTTTGTCTAAAAAAGGCGTATTGATAATCGGCTCAGGAATTCGCCTGCCCGCCGCTGCGCCAAAGTCCCTGAAACCTGCGGGACAGGTTAAGAACACCCGCTCAAAAAGATCGGGCTTTTGGGCAGCTAGTCGGGCCACTAGCGCCGCCACAAATGAGCTGGCCACAGCGATCACGGGTCCGTCTGACAGCGCTCTAATAAAGTCTTCAATCGTATCTAAATAGTCTTGAGCACAGTAGCGATGAGCCGGATGGGCAGAGGCCCCCCACCCAATCAAATCGGGTGCAATCACGCGATAGCGGGTCGCAAAAACGGGATAGACCTTTGACCATTCGTAGGCTGATGCCCCCCCGCCAAAGGTATGGAAAAAAACAATCGGCGCTTTGCCCGTAGGGGCAGGCCAAAGCGATTCAACGGGCGTGTAGTAGGCAATCGAACCTAAGCGAGTCACCGCTGATTTTTGGCCGAAGCCAGCAGGCTGAAACGTCAGCATGAAAATTCTGTTGAAGGAACAGCAGTATTCTACCGAGGAGCGATTAACGGGCGATCGCTCCTCTAAAACGCCAGCGCCATCCGACGGCATCCCTCGCGCGCTACTGATCGTCTACGGCAATCCCAATCTCTCTGACGTCTATCAGCGGATAGCAAGGAACAGACTTCGGCCCACAGACGCCAGAAACACCGCCCAGCGCTTTGACCGATTGGCCGACAAAGCCATCGAGCGGCTTGCCAGTCAGATACACGCGGCCTAGGCCCTCACTCTCGACGTAGTAGCCGCTCGGTGCAGGCGATAGCTCATTGCCATCTTGATAGCTGTACTTGGCTCGCAGCGTCCCTTCTACGGTGACGACGGGTGCAATCGTGGCACGGTACAGCCGGTGGAGCTGCCAAACGCTTAGCGTTGCTACCGCTGCGCCTAAGCCAAAAAATAGGGTGGCGACGCTCCAAAGCGTAATCTGCGATCGCTCTTTGACGCGGCGAGATGAGTTAGGGTGATTGGGGTTAGGCGATACCGGTTCAGACACGTTCGGGGACACCACAAAAAAAATCCTCCTTCAATATTTACCAGCTAATGGCCAGCTAATCGCCAATCCGCTAGTGGATAACCAATTTTTTTTGATGACTACTGTCTGATTAAGCCCCAATTGACGTATGCTCTATCGCTATTTTTGTGCTGCTGATTGCCAGTGAGTAAGCATAGCGCTAGCATACGCGATCGCCCGTCCCTCCTGCGGTGCATTATTCACCCCTGCGGGAGAGTATGGTACAGCGCCCAAATCGCCATTGCTCGCAAATAGTGACAGGCGCGAAACGTGCCAACTGCCGTAATCGCCTCGGGCGTACGAAACTGCAGCCCGTACTGGTAAATCTGCGTCACGACAGCTTCAGCTATTTCCATCGCCTCTTCGCGCTTACCCGCATGTGCAAAAAAGGCCGCTAGCCCAAAGTTAATGCCCGTCCACACCTCTAGCTGATGAGTGTCGTCCGGATTTTGCGGCGAACCGTCAGGCCGCACGCCGTTGGCACAGCCGATTTTCATGCCCAGTTCTGCCGCGCTAAAGTAGCCAGTCTGCGCCCCTTCAAACTTCTGATTCTGAGGGCCTAGCTGCGCTGTATAGGCATTGAATTTGACAAAGCAGGTGTTATAAATCGCCGTGAGCGTTGGCTCGATATAGTCAGGGTCAACGACATCTGGCAGGTTCATCGTAGATGCGCAGAACTGGCCGCAGAGCTGATCGGCCATGACGACATCTGAGCCACTGTCGGTATCGAGCCGGTAGTAGTGGCCGTTCCAGAGCTGTTTTTGGTAGGCACTGCGGCCATGCTGCCACCAGCGGCGATATTGAGAGAGCAAAATAGCCACATTGCCAGGGGCTTGTTTGTGTTGTTGCAAAGTTTCTCCGATGGCGATCGCCGCACTCAATGCCGCCAGCCACAGCCCCCCGCAATAGGCGCTAATCCCCTGCAATCGCCAATCGTCAAAGGTTTGATCCGGCGCGCCACTGTTCTCAATCAGGCCATCGCCATCGGTATCAAATTGTTTACTATAGGCCAGCGTTTCAACCACCGCTGGCCAACACTCAATCAGAAAGTCAACATCCGTTTCACCCGTCCCCTGAAATGCCCGGTACACCTGCAAGACAAAGTCACTGGAGAGATCTTTCCACTGGTTACAGTCCTGATAGCTGGTGTAGTTAGTCGCCACCCAAGGATCTTCATTCGGTGCGCCCAGATCATGCGGTGTAGCCCCCTTGAGCTTGCGCGGTGCAGTGTGATCTTTCTCGCCAATTGTGTAGTAGTAGCCGATGATGCGCGGCTTCGGATCGGCTGTAGGAATAGCACGAGCAAAGGCGAGCAGCACTGCCTTCTCTAGCTCTGGCCATAGCAACAATGTCGCATAGCCGCCATATAGCCGCACGTCTAAGCTCTCGTACCAGCGATAGTCAATGCATTCGAGCACGCCGAACTGCCCAATCGGATTGTCATCACTCGCGGCTGACCAGAGCGTGCCGCCGCTAGCGAGATCGTACAGCTCATTGAACAGGGCCATTTTGAACCAGTTGGGCAAATCAGCTCTGGATAGAATCGGCTGTTGCCATTGAACAATCTTCTCTTGCCAGGTGGTGTAGTTTTTTAGAGCGGTTTTAGCGATCGCCCAAGCGTTGCGCCCGCTGCGACCAAAAAAGTCGGTATAGCGGCGAAAGGCACTCTTTCCAGCCGCAAATTCAGTCACAGGTAAATCCCAGCTAAAGGCAAACGGAATCTGCTGGCTTTCACCGGGGGCAAGGACAAAGCGGAGTGCGATCGCCCCACCAATCTGTTCACTCATACTGATACTCGCATCTTCAAGATCAGTTAAACGGCCCTCTTTAGCAAAGCTATTCCACAAATCACCGCCATTGCCCGCTGGATTCCATCGCGTGTTGTAAAAAGCCTCCGCCGTCGGATGAGACACCGCTACTGCAAACTGACCGTCGCCTTCTTCAGGATCGCCGACCCACTCCCCATCCATTACAAAGCCGGTTGCTTTGCCATGCTCACAGACTAATTTGTTGTAATTCCCAATATTTGTTCTAAGCCGAGGAACATAGTCATAAAACGGGCTACCGTCTTCTCGCTGCTGGATATCAGGAGATTTGTTGCTGTTGGTAAACCAGCCCACCATATTCTGCCAGCTCAGCATAATGCTCAGCGTCAGAGGCTCGTCTGTCGGGTTATGCGCTCTCCAAACAAAAGTCGCTACCGGAAAGCTACTCTCTTGGTAGTTGTCTGCCCAGATAGGAGAGAACTGCTCACAGGTGAGATTCGCTCTAAAAACATTTTTGTACACGTACCAGCTACGCGGATAGAGCGCGTGATAAGTGCCGGTAGGGTTGTTTTGGGTGCTAGCTGGATACCACTGCCAGCTAGAGAGCGTATCTATTGAGTCACGCTGCTTAGACGACTCGGTAGCCATCGCGTAGGCTTGACACTCACCCTCAGCGCCTTGTTCAAACACACTGAACTGACAGCCCTCAAACGAGTCGAAAATATGCTCGCCGCCGTCTAGATGCCACAGGTTAAATGATCCGCTCGGCGATCTGCCAATACAGCCTGCCCCAAATCCACCCAGCGGCGCCCCATGCTCAGGCCCATCGTCCAAATTGCTGGCGTAGCGCACAATGTAGGGCGTATCCCACTGTTTCCCGATTGGCCACTGCCAGGCGCACTCAGGAATGGTCGAAGAGAGATGAGAAGGCTGGTTCATCGGTCACTTGCTAAATAGTTCATACAAAATAGAGGGGACAAGTATATCTGCCCCCTCTACCTTAAAATTTGAGCGAATTAACGCAACCCGATTTAGTAGCGGTAACCGCTGCCGCTGTTGCTGCCGGGCTTGTGAACAATAAAGCTCACTGCCTGACACTGCTTGACGTTGTCGAAGCCTACCACGCGAATGAAGCAGTTACCGTACTCAGAGCGGCAAGCCTGGACTTCATCAAGGACGGCGCGAGTGCTGTTAGCGCCGAACAAAGGCAGCTTCCACATGGTCCAGTAGTAAGTTTCAGGATTAGAATCTTCGTTGAATTCAACGGCTGGAATATAGCCCATTTGCAGACAGTAGCTGAGCTGCTTTTCGATTTGGCTGTCAGTTAAGGGAGGAAGGTATGAGAGAGTTTCATACCGACGCTCTTTTGGCAAAGTTTTCATGTTTTTCTTCTAAGAATTGAGAGTGGAACGAAGGTGAAAAATGGAAATGGAGCGTGCGTTTAGCTGACCTTACATAGCCGCCTTGGTAAACGGGCAAGCTATGTTAACGAGTTCAGCGTCGGCAAGTTCATTCTGAGGTATCTGGAAGATCGGTATCTGGGTCTAACTCACCCAGCTCAGACTCAGTTGAGCCTAACCCAGTTTCTGAGCCGCCTGCTTTATCTACGCTGGCTGCTAGCTCTTCTGAGGTCATCTGCGTTATTTTCTCCAGGTGCTTTTTGCGATGCTCCATATTGGCCTGCTGAATGTTGGTGGTCACCATCTCTGGAAGAAACTCAGTGACTTCTTCTGCCAAATGTTGCCGCACCGTCATCACCCTTAGGGCCAGATCAGGCTCTGCTTGAAACAGATCCTGTATGTACGCTTCACCGTCCTGGAGTTTTTCACGACTAGAAAACTCATTGAGCCAGTAGAACCGAGGCAGATTGGTTTCTCTTAGTTGGTTTAACACGGTGCGAACGGCTTGATAGGTGAGGTAGCTGGTGAGCACCTTAGCCGTATCCTTGGCAATTCGCTTGAGATCCATATTGAAGGCATTCCACTGAAGGAGCACCGATAAATCTGTGGTGTTAGTCCATTGTCTGCCAATGGCGATTGAGAAACCGCACTGCCTGATACCGCACTGACGAGATCGTTTCTCTAGATCGTGTCTACAGTGTCAAACTCAAACTTGATCTCTTTCCAGAGTTCGCAAGCAGCGGCTAGCTCAGGAGACCACTTGCAGGCTTCGCGAATGATGTCGCCACCTTCACGAGCCAAGTTGCGGCCTTCGTTGCGGGCTTGAACGCAGGCTTCAAGCGCAACTCGGTTAGCCGTTGCACCCGGCGCATTACCCCAAGGGTGACCCAATGTACCCCCACCAAACTGCAGCACAGAGTCATCACCAAAGATTTCTACTAGCGCAGGCATGTGCCATACGTGAATACCACCCGAAGCAACCGCCATCACGCCCGGCATGGATGCCCAGTCTTGCGTGAAGTAGATACCGCGAGACTTGTCCTGCTCAATGTAGTTCTCACGCAGCAGGTCTACAAAGCCTAAAGTTGCACCGCGATCGCCTTCCAATTTACCCACAACTGTACCGGTGTGAATGTGGTCACCACCTGACATCCGCAGGCACTTAGCCAATACGCGGAAGTGAATACCGTGGTTCTTCTGGCGGTCAATCACGGCGTGCATCGCCCGGTGAATGTGCAGCAATACGCCATTGTCGCGGCACCAGTGAGCCAGCGTCGTATTCGCCGTAAAGCCCGCTGTCAAGAAGTCATGCATGATGATGGGCATGTCGAGTTCTTTAGCGTACTCGGCCCGCTTGAGCATCTCTTCGCAGGTGTGAGCAGTCACATTGAGGTAGTGACCTTTGAGCTCACCCGTTTCAGCTTGCGACTTGTGAATCGCATCGGCTACGAAGGTGAAGCGATCACGCCACCGCTGGAAAGGCTGAGAGTTAATGTTCTCATCGTCTTTGGTGAAGTCTAGACCGCCGCGAAGACACTCATACACAGCTCGGCCATAGTTCTTAGCTGATAGACCTAGCTTCGGCTTGATGGTGCAGCCCAGCATCGGACGACCATACTTGTTCATCAAGTCGCGCTCTACCTGGATACCGTGAGGCGGACCTTGGAACGTCTTGAGGTAAGCAACCGGAATACGAAGATCTTCTAAACGAAGGGCGCGCAACGCCTTAAAGCCAAACACGTTACCGACAATAGAGGTCAGCAGGTTAGTGACTGAGCCTTCTTCGAACAGATCGAGCGGATAGGCTACATAAGCGATGTACTGATTGTCTTCACCCGGTACTGGCTCGATGTCGTAGCAGCGGCCACGATAGCGGTCCATGTCAGTGAGCAAGTCAGTCCACACGGTCGTCCACGTACCCGTAGAAGACTCAGCCGCTACAGCAGCCGCACACTCTTCGGGAGGAACGCCAGGCTGAGGCGTCATCCGGAAAGCAGCCAAAATATCGGTATCTCTAGGCGTGTAGTCTGGGGCGTAATACGTTAGCCGGTAATCCTGTACACCTGCGCTGTAACCCGCGCCCGATTTGGACTGAGTCTGTGAGTAGGACATATTTCCCTATTTCCTGTCTATTTCCTGTGATCAAACTAGATAATTGACCGAACTTCATATGTCTCATGAGAAGAGACAGACACCCAACGCCTAAGCGTTTCGCCGCCGAACCAAAATGAGCGTCAGCGACCTGCTCAGACGATGTTTCTGAATTTCTGAAGTTCGAAGTGTTCTCAAACAGTCGTCTATTCCAGCTCCAAGGGAACTGTTAGGATGACCGCCTAGTTGAGGTTTGGGTGCCCTCAGATGAACCTGTCAGATAAATCTATGCTTTACAGAATACTACCAGCCCTTCAATAAGTTTCCTTTTAGAAGTTCTGTATAGACTGATAACTAAATATTATGAATACTAGTATAGAAAGGTTTCAAGACATTTCAGAATATTTAGCTGTGCCGTATCGCTCGTAACATTCTGTAAAGAAAAACGTTAAATTATTCGTTATTTTCCCTCTCAAATCTCCGGCAGGCTTTTTGGGCAAGCTATCTCATCAGCATTCTTTGGGATATTGTCGTGAGCACTGCTAGAAAGACCGCCAGCGAAAGGACTAAAAAAGCGGAGTACACTGCGGCTCGAACGGTAGGCACGACTGTTCTGTCTGCTTTTATAGGCAGCGGCATGGCGATCGCGCTTTACTCATCAGCCCATATGCCCGCCATCGCTCAAATGCGATCGCCAGAGCGATCTGATCGCCCCAATCCCATCACTCAAAACTATCAAGTCGGTGCCCTGCAAGCCGACTATGCAGGTAGTCTATGGGTCGGCTCGCATCAGGGACTCGCCCGCATCGATCCGGAAACCGGACGCATCCAATCGCAAGTAGCCGTGCCCAACCGATTTATAGATGCGATGACTCAAGATAAAGTCGGCCGCATTTGGCTCGGCACACCAGAGGGTCTCATCCGAGTAGAGCCCCGCATTAACAAAGTCACCGCCCAAAACTTTCGACTGCCCTCTAACCGGGTGCTGGCTACCCTCGTCGATCACAGGGGCTTTTTGTGGGTCGGCACAGATCGGGGCTTGGCGATGATCAGCCCCGATGAAGGTCTGCTGATGACTACACTGCAAGCGCTGCCCGGTGTCAGTGCCAATACATTGGGATTAGCCCCGGATGGCAATTTGTGGGTCGGCACCCTAGAAGGATTGGTACGGATTGATACCGCGTCGGCCTATATAACGGATCGCGTGAGCGACTTGCCAGGGCGATCCGTCCAGGCGATGACGATTGGCCCTCATGGAAAACTGTGGATAGGCACACCCGCCGGCCTCTTAGTCGTAGACAGCCGCACCGGGCATTTGCTGCGCTCAGTTACGCAACTGCGAGATCAAAATGTAAAGGCGATCGCATTCGATGCCACTGGCAGCCTGTGGGTCGGGACCGACAGCGGCCTGCTTAAGCTGAATCCTTACAACGGCGCTGTTGTCGGCCAAGTTCCTGGCCTGCCCTCTGAAAATATTTTGTCGATTTCGCCCGATACGGGTAACAAAATCTGGGTGGGCACAACCGAAGGGTTAGCGTGGGTCAGTACGAGCACAGGGGACGCGACTCCTCACGGATCAATTGTCAGTGCCCTTGGCATGCGGTAACGCTTGCTGATGCCCTGCAAGGCTTCCACCAGAACAACCGTATTCAAGCCAAGTGAGAAACGCTATAAGCACGCCTGCCTCAGAGGGATTCGCTTAATTTTGATACGCTATTAATAGCTAGGTGACAATCAGGGCAGTTCCTTGAGCTAGCCAGACTTAGCCAAAATAATCGGGCGCAGGAGCAGTTAAGGCCATGATCGTCAATGTGCATCAGTTCGCGCAGTGGAAGCAGGTAGGCCGATCGATTGCGATGCTCACGGCATGGGACTATCTTTCAGCGCAGATAGTCGATGCCGCTGGCGCAGATATTGTGCTAGTAGGCGATTCGATGGCGATGCCGGTGATGGGCCACGAAACGACTGTCCCGCTCACGCTCGACGAGATGTTGCACCATGCCAAAATGGTGCGCCGGGCCGTTAAGAGCAGGCTCGTCGTCGTTGATTTACCCTTTTTGAGCTATCAGGTCAGTCAAGCCTCTGCTTTGCTAGCAGCCGGGCAAATTTTGAAAGAGACTGGCGCACAGGCCGTCAAAATGGAAGGCGGGTATGCAGCGATGGCAAGCACTATTGCCGCTGTTGTCCAGGCAGGAATTCCGGTGATGGGCCATGTCGGGCTAACGCCGCAGTCGGTGTATCAGTTTGGCAGCTTTCGCAAGCAGGGAAAATCAGCTGAGGATGGAGAGCGCATCTTGAATGAAGCGATCGCCCTTCAGTCCGCTGGCGTATTTGCCATTGTGCTAGAGCATATTCCCAGCGAACTCGCCCAGAAGATCAGCCAAACCCTCACCATTCCCACCATTGGCATTGGCGCTGGGGCGCACTGCGATGGCCAGGTCTACGTCACTTCAGACCTGCTAGGGTTATCAGACTGGCAGCCACCGTTTGCAACGCCCTACACCAACTTAAGAGAGCAGGGTATTAGCGCTGCTCAGCGGTTCTGCGAGGATGTGCATCAGCGCAGTTTCCCCGGCGGCGACTCGCATCCGTTTGGAACGCCGCCTAGAGCGCCCGACAGCCCCCCTATCCAAAACCGCACGGCCTAATTTTGATCGGCCATCAGCGACCATTTCTATCGATGACTTAATCAACGTCATCTATATATATGCATTGGTAGGATGCATGGCCTAATAGGGGTTTAGGGCGATCTGTCTCTGTTTTTCCAGGTAAGCTAGGCAAAGAGTACGGTGAGTCGGCAACGCAACGCAATAACAGCCTTGCGACCGGCTCACGAGCTGTAAACCGACGCTCACTAGCACTGAATCTACAGAAAATAGAGAAATTATGATTGCAACCAGCACCCGAGTCCCTGATCAAGCGCCGACGGCTAAGCAAGATTATAAAGTTGCCGATATTACCTTGGCCGACTGGGGCCGTAAGGAAATTGCGATCGCCGAAGGCGAGATGCCAGCACTGATGGCGATTCGCGCTAAGTACCGTGACAGCAAGCCTTTGGCCGGTGCCAAAATCATCGGCTGCATTCACATGACGATTCAAACAGCGGTTTTGATCGAAACGCTGTGTGAGCTAGGGGCGCAGGTGCGCTGGTCATCTTGCAATATCTTTTCTACTCAAGATCATGCGGCAGCGGCGATCGCGGCTTCTGGCGTGCCGGTATTTGCCTGGAAAGGCGAAACCGAAGACGAATATATGTGGTGCCTAGAGCAAACTTGCCGCAACCCTGAGGGCGAGCTGTGGGATGCCAACATGATCTTGGATGATGGCGGTGACCTGACTGGCTACATCCACGAAACCTATCCGCAGATGCTGACGCGCATTCACGGCGTTACAGAAGAGACCACCACAGGGGTTCACCGCCTATACGAAATGCTCAAAAAAGGCGAGCTGAAAGTGCCTGCTATCAATGTCAATGACGCCGTTACCAAAGCCAAAAACGACAACAAGTACGGCTGCCGCCACAGCCTCAACGATGCCATCAAGCGCGGCACAGATCATCTGCTCTCCGGCAAGAAAGCGCTAGTGATTGGCTACGGCGATGTGGGCAAAGGCTCGGTCGCTTCTTTGCGCCAAGAAGGCATGATTGTGAAAGTCGCTGAGGTTGACCCGATTTGCGCGATGCAGGCTTGCATGGACGGCTTCGAGCTCGTGTCGCCTTACCAGGGCGGCAAAAATGACGGTACGGCTGATTGTCTGAACAAAGCGCTGCTGGCCAATATCGATTTGGTCGTCACCGCGACTGGCAACTACAACGTCTGTGATAAAAACATCTTGGCGCATCTGAAGCCCGGCGCAGTCGTCTGCAACATCGGCCATTTTGACAACGAAATCGACACCGCCTTCATGCGCAAAACGTGGCGCTGGGAAGCAGTCAAGCCTCAAGTTCATCAGGTGTATCGCAGCGACGATCCGAAGGATTTCTTGATCTTGCTATCTGAAGGCCGCTTAGTGAATCTGGGCAATGCTACCGGTCATCCGTCTCGGATTATGGACGGCTCTTTTGCCAATCAGGTCCTGGCGCAAATGTTCTTATACGAGCGTAAGTTTGCAGACCTGCCGGCAGATCAGCAAGCGGATGCGATTACCGTTGAAGTACTGCCTAAAAAGCTGGACGAAGAAGTCGCCCGCTACATGGTTGAAGGCTTTGGCGGTGTGATCACTCAGCTCAGCCCAGAGCAGGCTGACTACATCCATGTGCCGATAGAAGGCCCGTTCAAAGGAGAGAGCTACAAGTATTAAGCCCAGCGCTAACGCTTAGAAACTACTAAGCGTTAGCACTGCCCACGAGATCGCCTTTTCGTAACGGCTAGATTCATTGAATGACAAAGAGAAGTCCAGGAGCTGTAGAAGCCCTGGGCTTCTTTGGGTGTATGAGGGTACAAGAGATGAATCCAGAGAAATGCAGAATATTCGGTGGCTGAGCGTAGTCGAAGTCAAAACTCAGCCAGTATTCTAAGTTGCGATCCGATCTAAGGGTTCGACTACGCTCACCCTTCTGTTTCTGATCGCGCTAAACGAATGCTCAGATTTCACTGAAGAGGGGTTCTAAGATTTGAAGCGTTCCGTTCCCAAAAATAGCCGTTTGCATACCCTTGAATGGCAAAATTCTTTTGTGCCAACGCCAGCCGTTTCTGTACCAAACAGCAGTACAGTTCCTCTTGCTCAACTCCCACGTAGCACCGTCCCAGCTTTTTGGCCACGACCGAAGTCGTCCCCGATCCTAAAAACGGATCAAACACGACATCGCCAGGGTTAGAACTTGCCAAGATCAGCTTTGCAATTAGCTTTTCGGGCTTTTGCGTCGGATGATCTGTATTCTCTGGCATCGACCAGAACGGGACCGAAATATCTGTCCACAGGTTAGAAGGATAGGTCGCACGAAACTTGCCCTGCTCAGTCTCTTGCCAATCTTTGGGCTGTCCGGCACTGTCTCGATAAGGTGCCAGCACTCGCCGCTGAAGCTTGACGGCTTCTACGTTAAAGGTATAGCGATCGCCCAGCGTCCCAAACCAAATATCCTCCGACGCATTCTTCCAATTGCGCTTGGCCCCGCGCCCCTTTTCCCGCTCCCAAGTAATCCGATTGCGCACCTGAAAATGCCGAGAAAAGACCTCATAAATCGCATTAGAAGACTGCCAATCGCAGCACATGTATATAGAGGCGGTTGGCTTTAGCAAACGAGGCAGCTGAGGTATCCAAGTGGTCAGCCATTGCTGGTAGGACTGAGGCGATCTGGCCTTAAACGTCACCCCATTGAACGCCTTATGCCGGTTGTAAGGCGGATCGACAATCAGCAAATCCACAAACCCATCTGGTAAATAAGGCAGCGCCTCAAACACACTTTGATGAATCGTTTGATTTACTATTGAGGCGACTGGCTGAGGGTTCTTCAGCGTCAACAATTGAGCAGCATACAGCGCCGCTTCTGCTTCACTAAGGGTCAGCGTGCGATTGTTGGGTGCTCTTCGCTTCGGCAGAGCTCTGCTACTCCATCGGTTAAGTCACAAGCTAGCTTATCAGATGCACTCTCTAGCGACTCCAAAGCACACATCAGTATTTAGAGCCAAACCCCTTAGAATAGGTTAACCGCATATTTTCCGCATCAGTGCGGAAAATGCTTTCTTGATAGCCAAAACGCATCCCCACAGCCCATCACTAACCGCTCATCTCTTATGTTTGAAGCACTCTCAGAACAATTTGAATCCGCCTGGAAAAAGCTTCGCGGCCAGGACAAAATCTCAGAGGCAAATATCACCGAGGCGCTGAGAGAAGTCCGGCGAGCGCTGCTAGAAGCCGACGCTAACTTAGATGTGGTCAAGGGCTTCGTTGCCGACGTGAAGGAAAAGGCCCAGGGCGCAGATGTCGTCTCAGGCGTGCGGCCCGACCAGCAGTTTATCAAGATCGTCTACGACGAGCTGGTCGAGACGATGGGCGACACTAATGTGCCCTTGGCTGATAGCGAAACCAAGCCAACTGTCGTGCTTATGGCCGGTTTGCAGGGTACCGGTAAAACGACTGCAACTGCAAAGCTAGCGCTGCATCTTCGTAAGCAGGATCGCAGTGCTTTGCTAGTGGCGACAGACGTCTATCGTCCGGCGGCGATTGATCAGCTGCTCACTTTGGGCAAGCAAATAGATGTTCCAGTCTTTGAAATTGGCGCAGATGCAAACCCGGTAGAGATTGCGCGCCAAGGTTTGGCAAAAGCGAAAGAAGACGGCGTCGATACCGTCATTATTGACACAGCAGGCCGACTGCAAATCGATACTGACATGATGGCTGAGCTGGCCCAAATCAAAGAATCCGTTCAGCCGGATGAAGTGCTGCTGGTCGTCGATGCGATGACGGGGCAAGAAGCAGCCACGCTCACGCGCACTTTCCACGAAGAAATCGGCATCACTGGCGCCATTTTGACCAAAATGGACGGGGATTCGCGCGGGGGGGCGGCGCTATCGGTTCGCCGCATTTCTGGTCAGCCGATTAAGTTTATCGGGGTCGGCGAAAAGGTCGAGGCGCTGCAGCCGTTTTACCCTGATCGGATGGCGTCGCGGATTCTGGGCATGGGCGATGTGCTGACGCTGGTTGAAAAGGCGCAGGAGGAAGTTGACATTGCTGATGCAGAGAAGCTGCAAGAAAAAATCCTCTCTGCCAAGTTCGATTTTAACGATTTCTTAAAACAAACTCGCTTGATGAAGAACATGGGCTCTCTAGCGGGAATCATGAAACTGATTCCGGGTATGGGCAATAAGCTCTCGTCTGATCAGCTTCAGCAAGGGGAGCAGCAGCTCAAGCGCTGTGAGGCCATGATTAGCTCAATGACTCTAGAAGAGCGGCAAAACCCTGAGGTGCTGTCCGGCTCTCCGAGCCGGCGCCGGCGGGTCGCGAAGGGAGCAGGCTACGCAGAAAAGGATGTGAGTAAGCTGGTCACCGATTTTCAGCGGATGCGATCGCTGATGCAGCAAATGGGGCGAGGCGAGATGGGCCTGCCAGGGATGGATGGCAGCTTTCCAGGGATGGGCGGCGGCAATCCGATGATGGGGGGCGGCGGCAATCCCATGGGCGGCAGAGCGATGCCCGGATGGCGAGGGGCACCCGGTAGCAACAAGAAAAAGAAAAAGAACAAAAAACGAAAGGGATTTGGCTCCCTATAACCAAACGTAATGAAAAAGCTTCTGCATGCCGGACTGACGCCTACCGCGATGATCATCGGAATTTGGCTAGGGTTAGCGGCTAGCGCCGATGCGCTACCGGGCCAGTCGGTCCAGGAAGCAGAAGCTTGGATGCAGGCACATCCGACTTTGCGCGCTACGCCGCAAGAAAGGCTGTCTATTCGGCGCAATGACACGCCCGCTCGCCGCTACACCTTTCGCGGCTCGATTTGGGGCCCTGGCAGCGGTACGGGGCAAAGTCTGCTGCTCCGCGAAGAGGTGGATGGGCCCACGATGATCCGCTCTGAGAAGTTCACGCTGGTAGATATCACGCGCGGGGTGAGTGTTGCTCGACTAGAGGATGCGCTGCGGACGCTGTACGGCGCTGAGGTATATGCAGACTACCGGCGATCGCACTCCCTTTTAGTCTATTCCCCTGGCCGCTCAGGAGATTCCGATCCCACCTCCCACAGAGCCTCTCGCAGTCAGCTGACAGAAGGCGAGCTGTTTGC
This sequence comes from Phormidesmis sp., assembly GCA_049680585.1. Lineage (GTDB taxonomy): Bacteria > Cyanobacteriota > Cyanobacteriia > Phormidesmidales > Phormidesmidaceae > Phormidesmis. The sequence goes on along the minus strand of JBAUIB010000020.1, from coordinate 15,942 downwards.
GTACCTGATCGAAGTGATTCCCAATCCCGACGGTACGATTCACACCGGCGCTGTCACCGTCATGCTAAAAGAAGACGTGCCGGCGCTGATGGCCGCTATCCGCAACTGAGGCAAGCGCTGAGTTATATATGCATCCAGTGTCTATACATTTTAGTGTTTAGACCCCATCGTCAGCTCGAACAGCAGTGATCGCCTCTTCTCCAATCCACCCTTGCGCCGTAGCGTGTTCAGCAGCGGCAGCGGTGTCTGAAAATAGCAAAAACTCAACGCCTGCTGAGCGGACCTGCTCGGCGATCGCGCTGATCTGCCGATGCCGCTCTTGATCGTCGGGCACCGCATCGCGAATGTAGATAGCTCGGATACGTCCTGGGTAGTCTTGCACGATCTGACGATAGATTTCAGCGTCTTGTTGACCGCTGTCGCCGATCAGGATGAACGGCAAATCGGGAAATCGCTTGAAAATTGGATCGATCTGCTCGCGCTTGTGGCTTGTATGCTCAAACGACAGCAAATTAGCCGGTGAGAGCTCAATGTCTCTGAGCAAAATCGGCCCAATGGGAATATCGTTCAAATCCATGAACTTAGCGAACAGATCATACATATTCCAAGGACTGCTCGACACGTAAAAGATAGGATTGCCTTCACTGGCCATTCCTTGCTGTAGCGCTTGGTAAAACGGTCCCACACCCGCAAACGGGCGGCGGCTGCGCTCATTGCCCAAGTAGGCAATCCGAATCATCTTGAACACGTCATTCGCAGCGGTGTACACAATCGTATCGTCGATATCGCTGATCACACCGAACTTAGCAGTTGGCGAAACGCAAATCACCTCTCCCTCGGCGGTCACCGCCGCCTGCTTGCGAGGCGGCGGCTCAAGCAGCCTTAAATCAACAGCGTGCCAGAGCGATCCTTGTGCCAGGGGATTACTCAGCGTCAGCTCAGCTTCAAAATAACCTTCTCGATTCGCAGAGATAGCTTGCTGAGCACCGCCGATAGAGGCTTGAACCGTGGCACAGGGAATCTCGTCGCTTTCAAACCGACGGTACATATTCACCATGTTTTTCCAAACGCCTGCATCTTCAGCGCGCGGCGCGATCCCCTCTTTCTCTAGCACTCGGCCTTTGATATAAACCCACTCCGGCGTGCCGTACCCTCGATAAGGCAGTATACGCAGCGGATCTTGGATGCCTAGCGCTTTTTCAGCTCGCTGTTTTGCTCGATCCCAAACGCGGTTAGCTCGCCCCATCGCTTGTGAGAGCGCTTGTATCCGGTCTGACACCGCCGTTAACCTCTCTATTACTCTGGCACTAGCTCAGTATTGACTTCATTAAACGAGCGGCGGCGGAGCTCCAACGACTCTGTGCGAGGCAGCAAGTCAAAGACCTCTCTAAACTTGTCGTCAATTTTCTCGTAGGGAACTTGCCCCACCTCATTGAACACCAAGTGATTGTCCGCATCGAATAAAACGGTTTGCGGCACCGCCCCCGAAAAGTAATAGCCCTCCTCATTCGTCTCATAGCTATCTTGAGGGGGGATAGAGTCTGCGGCGACGGCGACAAAGTTAGCAGCTCGGCCATAAGGCGCTTGCAGTTGAGAAACGACCGAAGAAAACCGCTTACTATCGCGGCTGTCATCAACATAGAAAACCAGCAGCGTGGGTTTATCTTGCTTAAATGACTGAGTCAAATCAAACCGAGGCGGCACGATCGAGCCATTGCCTGCATACAGCGCAAAAATGTTGCCGTCGTAGTCGTCATCGTCTAGCCCCGCGAAAGCCGGCGCCGTCCCGAGTGCGCACCACAATCCCACAACGCTCAGCACGCCTACGAGCGCTAGGCAGAGGCCACGAAAAAATTTAGCCAGCATAAATTACCCGGTTTCCTTACTTGCCTTAACCTTAACTTGCTTCTTGCGATCGCCTCATCAGCCCATTCAGCGACCTATGCGCCTCGAAAGCTATTGATAATGCCTTGCAGCGTTCCTTCATTCTCCTGATAGCTGTCTGCTGTTGTCCAGCCAACGACCTGATAGTAGCGATCCCTGCCCTCGATAGTCGTGTGCAGATACACGACTGGCACGCCATTTACCTGCCCTCTGATTTCATATTGGAGAGCAGGATCGCCATCGACAGTCGTTACGCCTGTACGCATCTCACCCTCAAAGCGATCAAGCTCCTGCCGAATCAGCCAGCGATACTGCTCAGCGTTATTTTCTAGGCCAAACCGGTCTAGCCCATCTGCCTGCTCAGAGACAACAGCCGCGTATAGCTGCTTCTCTGAATGGACGGCGTAAATATCCGCGCTGAGTCGCTGCCGGCCTCTAACCGCGCTCCAGCCACTGGGCACTGTGATCCTTACGTTGGTATCTGGATTTTCGATATCAGACGGGACGCTGATGACTTCGGTTGCGGTCGTTTCCGCATCGCTTTCTTGATCTCTCATAAAAAAGCAGCCGCTGAGTCCAGCACTCAAAAGGCCACAGATCATCAGTGCTTTTAGAGAACGGCTAATCAGGCGACTCACCGGTTGTCTAGTGTATTGCTTGTTAGCCAACTGTCGATTAGGGCGCATCGGTTTGACGGAGTCCTGTGGCAAAAGACCTAAATATATAGTGACGTACTAGCCGGTAGCCAAAGCATACCAGCAGGTGACGAGCTCGCGCGAGCTTTGCTAGCGCTTAAGTTTGTGAGAGCGAATTCCCTATTCCCTTTATGCTGAGTAAAGCTAAACATTGACGCCCTTTTCTTCCTATGCTCAGAGCCGGAATTGTTGGATTGCCCAACGTCGGAAAATCTACGTTATTTAACGCGGTCGTCGCAAATGCGAAGGCTCAGGCCGCAAACTTTCCCTTTTGCACGATTGAGCCCAATGTGGGCGTGGTGGCCGTGCCTGACGGGCGACTGCAGGCACTGGCCGATATCTCTAGCTCTAAGGAAATTATTCCGGCACGAGTCGAATTTGTCGATATTGCCGGACTGGTGCAAGGGGCCAGCCAGGGGGAGGGCTTGGGCAATCAGTTTTTGGCGAATATTCGCGAAGTAGATGCCATTATTCATGTGGTGCGCTGCTTTGAAAATGACGACATCATTCACGTCTCAGGCTCTATCGGCCCGCTGCGCGATATGGAGGTGATTAATCTAGAGCTTGCCCTTGCCGATCTCTCGCAAATTGACAAGCGCATAGAGCGCATTCGCAAACAGGCCCGCAATAACGCAGAGGCTCAAGCTGAGCTGGAGATATTAGAAAAGCTACAGCCAGTGCTCAATGAAGGGCAGGCGGCTCGCTCGGTGGAGCTAGATGCAGAGGCAGAAGCGATTATCAAACCCCTAGGACTGCTGACGCGCAAACCGGTGATTTATGCCGCTAACGTATCTGAAGATGATCTCTCAGAAGGCAATGCCTGGGTAGAAGAGGTGCGCGGCCAAGCTGTGATTGAGAATGCTCAGGTTGTGGTGGTTTCAGCCCAGGTAGAAGCAGAGCTGCTGGAGCTCCCTGAAGCCGAGCGAGCCGATTTTCTAGAGGCGCTGGGTGTTGAGGAAGGGGGCTTGCAGTCTCTCATTCGCGCGACCTACGATCTGTTGGGATTGCGGACGTATTTTACGACTGGGCCTGAGGAGACGCGCGCCTGGACGATTACAGCCGGGATGCTGGCCCCTCAAGCGGCGGGGGTGATTCACACTGACTTTCAGCGGGGCTTCATCCGGGCTGAAACGGTGGGATACACAGATCTGGTGACATCGGGCTCTATGACAGCCGCAAAGGAGAAAGGGCTGGTTCGCAGTGAGGGCAAGGACTATACCGTCCAAGAGGGCGATGTCATGCTTTTCCGCTTTAACGTGTAGCTTGGTATCTTGCGATGCTCACGAATTGCGTATTCCCACTGAAACTTAAGGAATAGACTAGGCACAGCGGACAGATCCGATTAAAATCTGGCTTAAGTTAACCCCGCAATCGTTGAGTTTTTCTGTGGTCAAGTGGTTTGCTAAAATTCCAAGCTGGGCAGCGCTCTCTTTGACGATGAATGGGTTGCTATTTGTGAGTTTGCTGGCGCTTCGCCAAGAGCAGGCGGGTTCGGTTGACCTACAGATGGCGGCATCGACGACGGCGAATGCGTCGATCGCAGATACGGCTGTAATCGACGCGGCGATCGCCGATACCGTTGTCGATTTACCGAGGCCGGGGGGCGATCGCAAGCTGAGCTACCAAGAGTGGATAGAGGTTTTGGCCGAAGATGCCAATAGCATGGCCCTCCAAAAGCCAGAGCACCTCACTGTGCTGCTCGGCGATTCATTAAGCCTATGGTTTCCCGGTGAGCTGATGCCGGGCCGCCGAGTCTGGATCAATCAGAGCATCTCCGGCGAAAGAACTCAGGGCCTGCTCAACCGCCTAAACCTGCTAGAGGGCAACGAGGTTGAAGCCGTTTTTTTGATGATTGGCATCAATGATTTGATCTGGGATGAACCCGACGAGAAAATAATTGCCAACTACAAAGAAATTGTGCTTAGGCTCAAAGCTGACCACCCCAAAACGCAGATTGTCGTGCAGTCTATTTTGCCGCACAGTGGCGAAAATTCTACGTGGGAAAGCCGCGATAAGCTGCTGTCGCTGCCGAGCGATCGCATCGTGGCGATGAACAATGCGCTGAAGGAAATTGCCGCTGATAACGATGCCTATTACCTAGATCTCTATCCTATTTTTGTCACGGGCGACGGCACCTTGCGCAGCGATCTGACGACCGACGGTCTCCATTTGAACCGGCAGGGCTATTTGGTTTGGCGCAGTGCGATCGCCCTCTACGCCCAGCTAAAGCTGCAAGGCCCTTGATAACGCTCAAGATTTGAGCGCCGCCAACCATCTGAAGTAAACTAAAAAGCAATAAAACCCTTGTTGGCCATTCTCTAGAGATTGCCTCATACCCTTCATGGATACCAAAGCCTTTAAGCGTGCGCTCAACCACTCTGAAAACTACTACCGCAACCAGGGATTTGGCCAGAAGGAAGACGTCGCCGGGCAAATGCGCTCAGAGTACGAGAGCAGCCTCATCCAAACCATTAGAAACAATGGAAATTTATTGGTTCAAGGCGATGTCACCATTCACTTAGCAGAGTCCTTTGGCTTTTGTTGGGGGGTCGAGCGCGCTGTTGCAATGGCCTACGAAGCGCGGCAGCATTTTCCCAATCAGCGCATTTGGATTACCAACGAAATCATCCACAACCCTGAGGTCAATCAGCAGCTTAAGGAAATGGACGTGCAGTTCATTGAGCTGGTTGACGGCGAAAAGGACTTTTCTGGAGTTGGCAACGGCGATGTGGTGATTTTGCCAGCCTTTGGCGCCAGCGTACAGGAAATGAAGCTGCTGCATGACGCAGGCTGTACGATTGTCGATACCACCTGTCCCTGGGTCTCGAAGGTATGGAACACCGTAGAAAAGCACAAGAAAAAAGAATTTACCTCTATTATCCACGGTAAATACAAGCACGAAGAGACAGTGGCTACTAGCTCATTTGCCGGTACTTATTTGGTCGTACTGAATTTGTCTGAGGCTGAGTATGTTGCTGACTATATTTTGAATGGGGGCGATCGCCGCGAGTTTATGGCTAAATTTGCCAATGCTCACTCCGCAGGGTTCGATCCAGATCGCGATCTCGACGCGGTAGGAATCGCCAATCAAACCACCATGCTCAAAGGTGAAACCGAGCAAATCGGTAAGCTTTTTGAGCGCACAATGCTGAAAAAGCATGGCCCGCTCGATCTCAATGAGCACTTTCATAGCTTCAATACCATTTGCGATGCGACTCAAGAGCGGCAAGACGCAATGTTCGAGCTAGTGGATGCCGACATCGATCTGATGGTGGTGGTCGGGGGGTTCAATTCATCTAACACCACTCATTTGCAAGAAATTGCCGTAGAGCGCGATATTCCCTCCTTCCACATTGATAGCGCGACTCGCATTGGGCCAGGTAATTGCATTGAGCATCAGCGGCTTCACAGCGCTGAGCTCGTCAGTGAAACCGACTGGCTACCGGCTGGCAAACTTTCAGTGGGGATTACCTCCGGAGCTTCTACGCCCGATAAAGCCGTGCAGGCGGTGATTGAAAAGATCTTTGCGATCAAATCTCAAGTGCCGGTGGCCGTCGGTTGATCGGACGTTTCCCTTGAGATTTCTTCTGAGATTTTCTCTAGTGCTTCTTTTGGCGCTTTTTCTGATGCTTCGACGTTGAAGAAGTCTACAGAGCTGCGTAGCTCGTGGGCAGTTGTGAGGGTCCGCTGCAGCGATCGCGCCATTTCCTGTGAGAAGCTCGATGTCTGCATGGCCAGATCCGCAGCGGCTTCAACCAAGCTGGTCGCACTCTGAGAAGCTTGAGACTGTTCTTGTGTCGCTTGCGAGATAAACCGAGCTGACTGCTCGAATTGACGAGAAATCGCCAACGCTTCACTCGTCGCTTGCTGAGAGCGGTGAACCGTCTGGTGGCTGCTAGCCATCTGCTGATTGACCTGTGTCATTGCCTCGACGACCTGCCGGGTGGTCTGGGGAACCGAGTCTAAGAAAGTCTCGATCAGGCTAACTTCTGAGATTGCTTTTTCAGAAAGCTTGGCTATCTCGCTAATCTTCTGCTTGAGCTTGTGGTGGTCACTCGGCGATCGCCCGTTCTCCGACGATGTCTGCTCTATCGCCTGTATCGCCTGCTCAGAGCATTCCTTCATCTCTGCGGCGATTTCGGTGAGCATGGCACTCATATACGAAACATTGTGAGCCGGGCGAAGCAGCCGCTCAATTGTGCTGACAGCATCCGTAGAGGTTTGCTCTAGCGCCTGGATTTTTGCCAATGCTTGAGCGCTCGCGGTTTCGCTCACCTGGGCTTTGTCGCTCACTTGGTGAGCGATCTCAGCGGCATCTTGGGCGCGGCTAGCAATCGATGCAATAGAGAGAGAAGTCACCCGGATCGTCTTAAACGTTCTGTTGGCTGCTTGAACCTGCTGAGAAGAAGTGTCGCTGAGCTGTTGCGCTATTTGCTCAGTCTCGGTAAAGAAGCTATCGATCTGGTGTGTAGAGTGTTTGACCTGGGCAACTAGTGCTTCAAGCTTGGTAATCGTGAGATTAAATACATCGGCGACGGCTTTGAGTTCGCCCTCATCCACTCGAGCGCGCACAGTCAAATCCCCATGAAAAACCCCTTCAATATCTTGAGCCAGCTGCGAAACCTGCTGCTGGATCCGTTTTTCGTGTTGGCGCTTAGCGTTTTCCTGCTGCTTTTGCGTCAGTGTCAGTGCCTCGGCGGCAAGCTGCGATCGCTCAACTTCCTGTTTAGACTGCTGAGTTTCCTGGTGCGATCGCCTCACCCGCTCAGTGGCTGTAATCCGCTCCAGCACAAACTCAAGCTGCGCGCACAGCTGTTCAACAAAGCCAATCTCATTCGCCTGCCAAGTATGAGCGCTGCGGCAGTGGTGAACAACCATATACCCCCACAAGATGCTTTGACTGCCTCCAGGCACGTCGTCGTTGGCCAACCGCTGAAAGACCGGCACGCTCAGGCTAGCGCGAACCTGACAGGTCTCTAAAAATGCTCTGTAGCGCTCATCGCTCACCTCAGCGATATAGCAAGTGACAGTAGGCGGCTGAGACACCAAAGCGTTTCTGCTAGCGGCCAGCGAGGTTTCTTGGGTGAGGGCCTCGGTGGGTAGCCAGTGGATGTTTTCAGGGTAGCTCTGCTTGATGGCTAGCTCAGGGGCTGCTGACTCGGCAACAATCTGCCCCTTGATATTTTGCTGCCGTCTAGTCGCTTCGGTTCGAGGCTCAGACGCTGCCTCGTTCGCTTCGACTCGATAGAAAACAACCCGATCAGCACCTAGTAGCTGGCGGGCACCCTGCAAGCTTTGATCGAGAACTGGATTGAACTCTGTCAGCGTCAGGGCAGATGCGCTGGTAACGTTTGCAAAGAGCTGGGCTTTTTGCGTTTCAATGCGCTGTTGCTCAAGCAGAGTGCTCGCTTGGGTAACGAGCTGGTTGAATGTTTGGGTGAGGAAGCGGGTTTCGGCTGTGCCAGTGGGTGTGGCGACAACTCCTAAGTCACCTGCGGCAGCTAGCCTTGCCTGTTGAGTGAGGCTAGCTAAAGGGGCTGATAGCTGCCGCGACAGCCAAAAAATGAGACCCGTGGTGATCCCCGCGAGCAGCAGCGTCAGCAGCGTGAAAAAGAGCAGCGAATCTCGTCCGGCTGCCAAAATCTCACTATTTTCCATTGAGGCGATCGCCACCCAGTTAGACGACGGAATCGTCGCGACTTTGTACTGGCGATCGCCCGCTTTAAACGATGCTACCACTGCACTTTCATCAAAAAATGGCACCGATGGCTGCTTCACAGATGTCTGTGTGCTGATCTTCTTTAAAACCTGGTTAGCATCCGTTTTTTCTTGAGTCGCGCTAACAAAAGCCCCAATAAATTGCTCGACCGGTTTGCCGCCAATAATCTCACGATCTTTACGAAACCCCTGAGCTGAAAAGGTATCAATGGTGCTCAGCGTTCCCCCGTCAACGAGCTGTACCCGTTGCGAGCCACTAATGCCAGTTCGCTTCAGCGCGTTGACCAACAAACTAAATTTGCGAGTCGGCAGCACTGCTCTCACCACACCCACGAAGCTATCGTCTTTGGGATCTCGAATCGCTTGAGCAAGCTCCACGGTGAATCCCTTTGCAGCGAAGTCGAAGTTAGGCGGGCCAATCCACTGCTGATTTGACTGACCGTTCTGCCACCAATCCTCGTCACGCTGGACAAAATCAGCCACAGGGCGAGAGTAGGCCACGTTAAAGCCATGCCGTTCGGTCACCAAGATTTCTACAATTTCGGCGGTTTCTACCGTCTTCTGCAGATACGTGTTCAGCGCATTGTGCCGCCGCAAAAGCTTGCTGTCAGAATATTCGGCTTCTGCCGCTGCTACGCTCAGCTCAGCTAAACCTGATTCGATAGCTTCCTCGCCCCCCGCACGCGCTTCGTTGATCACCAGTGGACTATTGGCAATAGTTCGAGGTAAATCAAGCAGCTCATTGAGGGCAGTCGTTGCGCCTTCGCTGGTCAGCAGCGCCTGATCGACGAGCTGCTTTTGGACAAAGCTTTCGGTGCGCTGAGAAATAATGCGATAGCCCAACACCCCACCCGCGACGAGCGGCAGCAACACCGCTGGCAAAATGGTTGATAGGAGGCGCGATCGCAGGCGAGTCCCTGGTAGTTCTGCAGGCTGTGCAGCTAGATTCGAGGTTTCTGAAGTGGCTTGCTCAATCGCTGGGTTAGCAGCATCTGGATTGGCAGAATCTGCTGAAAGCCTGAATCGTTTGAATTTGGGCAGTGTTCTTTGCATGCGCTTGGAGGGATAAAGGCTGAATTGACGAGCGAGTTGTGGCTTTCTAGAGCTGCGGACCTAGAGCTGCGGACCTAGAGCTGCGGACCTAGAGCTGCTGAGCGAGATGGGCTTGTAGCTGGTCGTAAGACGCTTGGAGACGGGCGATCGCCTCCTCTGCGCCTTCTGGAAATTCGTCGAACTGACTGGTTTCACTAAAGGCTTCTAACGCTTTTTGTCCTTGTCTAGACTCGTCCATCTCCAGCAACGCTTTTTTCAGCACCGCTATCTGCTCGTCTGTGAGCGTCGGTCCTGCCAATACGACATGACGCGGAAAGGCGTCTGTCTCGGCGATAATTTTCAGCTGCGCCTGTTCTTCTGCCGGCAGCTCTGACCACGTTTCGCTATCGATCGCACCAGCGGCCACTCTCTCAGCTAGCACCCAATCAACGGTCACCTCTTCTTGGCCTGAAAAGACATAGCCAATCTCATCACTTTCGACCGTATGGTTGACCTCGGCCTTCTCAGTTGGATCGAGCCCCAACGTCAGCAGATAGCTCATCGGAAACATAAAACCTGAGCTAGAACTAGGCTCTTGCAAGGTAATCATGCGACCGTTGAGATCAGCTATTTCCTCGATTTCGCTGTCACTGCGGACCACAAAATAGGTGCTGTACTCTGGCACACCGTCCTTCCATCTGCGCAAAATCGGCCTAGCCCCGGAGCGCTTCATCACCGTCATTGCTGGATAGACACTATCAAAGTAGAGATTAACCTCGCCTGAGGTCATCCATTCGGCGACGGTTTCCACATCGGGCGCAATGTTGACCTCTCCTTGAGAGATATCCGCTCTTCGCAGATTATTGGCTAGGTAGTCTGCAACCGGCTGAGTTTCCGGAATGAGAGACGCCGGGTCAAAGTCTACATCTGTCAAAATGATGACCCCGTCGCTGCTAGCAACGGTTTCAGGGGAAACAAAATTGCAGCCCGCTAAAGATGCAAGTAAACCGGCCAAAGCAATTTTGAGAACGTGTGTTTGTAGCATGACTTTTAAAACTAAATTTTTTGCTTTGTTATAGGAAATCTGGCACCAGAAAGTAACGCTTGCTATTCGCGCAGCGTATCTACTCAGGAGACTGTAATCCTTATCTCTTAAAGTTCCTTTTATTAAGGGTTCTTCTCTGAAAGCTCTTCCCTTATAGGCTGGAGGACAACAGGTTTGCTGACTGCAAAGATTGAAGTGCAGTGTAGAATGGACCCTTTCAAGCAGCGATCGCTCCCGGTAACTTTTCCGGCTCACTTTCAGAAAAGTGACTAACGATTCAAGCTAACTTTTGATTGATTTCAAAATTTATCACTTTTGAAACCGTATCGTCGGGATTTGCGTAGCATTACGCTTGCTCTGATAGAGATGTTGACCTAACTGTTCTGGCAAAAGTTCCTATTCTGATTTCCAAATCGCTACGTTGATTCATCTAATCGCTGTTTAGAAAGGGCTGACTGGTTTGGCGAATAGCAGCACCCAGCAGCAGGCGAGTCCTAAGGCTATTCCCATCGATAATAGGCTCATCGGTTTGCTTAGGTATTATCTAGGACCGTCGTAGGGAAGTCGCTGCCAGGTCGGATCTACCTGCATTAGCCAGTCTTCTCCCACGCGGATGGTGATATCCGAGTCAATGTCGCCAGTTGAGTCAGAGACGACCTGACCGACATTGAGGGCTGAGCGCACTGAGCGAGCGCTGCCCAGATCGCCTCGCTGAGCGATGACAGCCGTTTCACGATCTACCTCTGACCAGTCGCGCATCACATACACATTGCCAAAGCCTTGCTCTCGCAGGTATGCGGCTACAGAAGAACTTGCGTACTGATCACCAGTCGCATTTTGCACCGCTATTCGCAGTCTTCCGATAGTCCGATCAGAGGGGGCCTCATAGTAGTTTGCGCCGCTATTAGAGGCGACTAAATCAGCGGGTTGAGTATCAAAATACGTGCGCATGAGATCGCTACTCGCCGATTGATCGGCGATCCAGTAGCTGGCCGTGTATTCCTCAGGGTCGCTGAAGCGTCCGGGCAGCATCACCATTTGCAGGTCTATGTTCTCTCTGTTCAAGCCGAATCCAGCCAGTGCTAGCATCTCTTCTAGCGTTAGATTGGTGTCGATGTGGCGCTGCAACACTCGCAAAATTTGCGGCAGCTTGGGCAGTACGCTCGGGTTGGTCAGCCGCTGGCGAAGGGCTTTTAGCAATGTTTGCTGCCGTTGCACCCGGCCAATGTCACCGTAGGCATCCTGCCGAAAGCGGGCGAACTGCTCTGCTTCGTCGCCATTGAGGTTTTGCAAGCCGGGCTCTAGGTCAATGAACAGCCCCTGCGTCTTATCCTCATACTTCATCGGCTTTGGCACCATGACTTCAACGCCACCGACCAAGTCAACGATTTCTTTAAATGCCTGTGTGCTGACCCTGACATAGCGATCAATGCTGACATCGTCAAAGTTATGCGTGACTGTTTCTACAGCTAGCTCAGCGCCGCCTTCAAAGTTGGCTTGATTTATTTTTTCAATGCCATAGCCCGGCATCTCAACTCGCGTGTCGCGGGGAATAGACATCACGTTGAGAGTTTGCGCTTCAGGATCGACGCGGGCTAGCAGCATGGTATCAGTGCGACCGACCAAATCGCCCGGTTGGGCGCCAGGAACATCACGCGCTTCGTCTAAGCCCATCAGCAAAATAGTTACCGGGCGAGAGACCTGATAGCGAAATCCTGATCGCCAAAGCTCTGTGAGGGGCGGCGCGGCGGTTTCACCACTGGCCTGCCTAGGAAACGGAAAAGCCAGCACTGCGATCGCTCCTAACCCAGCCGTAACGATGGCGGTAGAGCCAAATACCCCAGCCCAGAAGGTGCCTTTAGCAAGCTGAGCCAGTCCAAACCTGCGAGGCTTTATGCCCTGATGAATCCGGCTCTGTAGTTTGCCGTTGGCGGAAGGTTGGAAGGGAACAATAGCGCTAGATGAAACATGAGTCGCGCTGTTTGCATGACTCTCTCTTGTCGGGCTTTGATCGAGACTTGGCGTAGAATCTTGAGCGAGAGACTCCTCTAGATCTGGACTGTGAAGATCTGGACTGTGATCTCCGCTAGTCGCTTCAGCCGGGGTGGGTATGTCGATTTTGGGCAGCTTTATCGGGGTATCAGGCAGGGTGTCAGGGGCTGATGGCGTTTCAGCAGGAAGATTGGCCCTTTTGTCATTAGGCGGGGTAGTCATTGCTGGGCCATGAGCAGGATAAGGGTTGACAAGAGAATATGAGAGCGAAGCTTAAGCTTATGACCCTATCAAATGCGCGTTAGCGAACGGGTTATCTATGAGACAGTTTTGAGCGTTCGATTTTCGTGCCTTCAATGCCTTCGTGCAGTCGTAGAAATGGCTTTAGCCCGCCAATAGCGCTGAGAGTGGCAACCCTACAATGGCAACCGTGTAAAATAGCGGCTTTCACCCTCGCCTATCCGCAGCGGATCGAGCCAGGTAACCAAAAATTTGCAAACCTGTATTTTGTTAATCAATTATCAAGAGGATTATAGCCTGTGATCTCATCACCAGCGGTAGGATAGACCGGAATCATTGGATGGCATAGTAACTGTTATGGCTCGTTTTATCCCGATTATTTTGGCTGGCGGCAAAGGCGAGCGCTTTTGGCCTGTTAGCAGGCTGAAGCGGCCCAAGCAGTTTCTCTGTTTAGATGGCGGAGAGCGATCGCTCTTACAGTCCACTGCCGATAGGCTACTGCCGCTCGCTAGCTGGGACGAAATGTTCGTCATTACAGCGGCGCACTTGGCTGATGGCGTCCGCGAGCAGCTCCCCGAAATGCCAGCAGCCAATATATTGGTGGAGCCTCAGGGGCGAGATACGGCTCCAGCAGTGGCCTGGGCGACGTTGGAAGTGGCGAAGCGCTATGGGGGTGATGCAGTCTGTGGGTTTTTCCCGGCTGATCACTACATTAAGGACGAAGCGCGCTACTGTGACACACTGCGAGCGGCGGCAGAGTTGGCCGTTAGTGAGGGGGCGATCGCTACACTAGGCATCACACCGTCATTCCCGTCCACGGGCTACGGCTACATTGAGCAAGGCAGCGACGCTGGCAGCTTTAGTGCAGGCACCGTTGCTGACCTGCCGGCTTACAAAGTCAGCCGGTTCACCGAAAAACCCGATAAAGCAACCGCCGAGCAGTTTCTCAGCAGCGGCAACTATAGCTGGAACAGCGGCATGTTTATCTTCCCGGCAGCGGTGATGATTGCCGAGCTCAAAGCGCATGCACCCGAAATGACCCATGCCCTGCTAGAAAAAGGCGTCGATGCCTACGCTACCTTAGACAAGCTCAGCATTGACTACGCGGTGATGGAAAAGACGGATCGCGCTTACGTGATGCCCGCCGACTTCGGCTGGGATGATCTCGGCGACTGGAACGCCATTGAACGGCTATTAAAAGGCGATGCTAAGAATGTGGAAATGTGCCAGCACGTTTGCCTAGATACGACTGACAGCATTCTTTACAGCGCCGATCCTAATGAGGTGATCGTCACTATCGGATTGGAAGATATCGTGGTGGTTCGAGATGGCAATGCCACGCTGATTGTGAAAAAAGATCGCACGCAGGAAATTAAGCAGGCGGTAAAATCGCTGGGCGCGGAAGATAAGTTTCAGCACTTGCTGTAGAAGCCTTGAGCGATGCGCTGTGGTCAGCTCAGATACCAGAGCTGGTGTCCGATCTGGCATCTGGTCTAGTATCTGAGCTAGTCACTGTGTAGTAAAACCGCTGTATTTGACTGCTTCGGTTGGCGTTATTTTTGCCAAGTCTGTACCACGCTGTGGCTTAAGGCCGCCGTGCGATCACAGGCCCTTTTGGCAAAACGCTACGCTAAGAGAGGTTAAATCTACCGGTTTCGCTATTTGACTCTTCCTTCCAAACTGACGTCATTAGTCCAAAAAGCGGCAAGTTCGCTATCTGTCTCTCTGGCCATTTTCAAGAATATGCCGCGGTTGGTTCGCCTCGTGTGGATGGCTGCGCCCGTTGCGCTGATAGTCAGCATCGTCCTGACCATTAGCAGCTCGCTAATACCCGCTACCCAGATCTATATTAGTAAGCTGATTGTAGATCGAGTGGTTGCACTGGTCGGAGCAAGTGCGACTATTGCTGCGATGGGTCAGTCTTTGCTGCCGCTCGTCGGGGCGGGCTTTGGCTTTTTGCTTTTGCAGGCAATATTACAGCAGCTCGATAGCTACAACACTCAGGTGATGAGCGATCGCTTCCTCCTACATGCCAACACCCTACTTCTCCAGCAAGCCACTCGCCTGGATCTCGCTCACTACGAATCGTCAGAATTTCACGATATTTTAGATCGCGCCCAGCAGAGCGGCAGCAACTATCCCATGCGAGTGCTGCGGCTATCGCTACAGCTATTGGGCCAAGTCACCCGGCTATTTGGCCTGCTCGCGCTACTGCTCAGATTCAATCCGTTGGTATTTGTGCTGCTATTGCTCAGCGCCCTGCCGACCTTTTGGGTGAGCGTTCGCTTCTCCGAGCGGCGCTTTTGGATGACCCGCCGCCAAACGCCCAGCCGTAGGCTTGCCGACTACTTTGGTAAAGTTCTCACCGAGCCCCAGTTTGTCAAAGAAGTGCGCTTATTCAACCTAGGCCATTACCTAGTTGAGCAGTACCACGACATTCGCGAAGACTTTAACCAGGAATCTAAGGTGCTCGCTAGGCGGCAGGCTTTAGCGCAGGTCAGTTTGGAAATTATTTCAGCCGTCGGTTTCTATGGCGCTTACGCGCTAGTGCTATGGGAAACCATTCGTGGCCTCGTTACTATTGGTGACTTGACGCTGTACGCAGGTACTTTTCAGCAGGCTCAAGCCGCGACTTCAGGCATTTTGCTGACCGTGGCGACGCTCTACGAGTTCAACCTGTACGTCTCACAGTATTTCGAATTTATTGATCTAGAACCGCAGGTGGTCAGCCCGCCGAGATCAAAGCCTTTCCCAGCGCCTATCCGCGACGGCCTATCGCTGCAAAATGTCTATTTCACCTATCCCGGTAGCCAGACGCCAACGCTGAAAAATATCAGCCTCACCGTTGCCCCACATGAATGTATCGCCCTAGTCGGTCTAAATGGCTCCGGGAAAACGACGCTGCTGAAGCTGCTGAGCCGACTCTATGACATCGACCGGGGTCGGATCGCCATTGATGACATTCCGCTCAGTGCGTTTGCGCTAGGCGATCTGCGGCGTAATATTGGCGTGCTGTTTCAAGATTTTGCGCGCTATGCCCTCTCCGCTAAAGACAATATTGGCTTTGGCAATTTGCCGAAGCGCAATGACGATGCCCAGATTTCGCAGGCGGCTACGGACGCGGGTGCCAAGGGTGTCATCACCGAATTAGACAATGGCTATGATACGGTGCTGGGCAAAATGTTTACCGGCGGTGTGGATCTTTCGGGCGGGCAATGGCAAAAGATTGGGCTAGCGCGGGCATTTATGTCCGAGGCGCAGGTGCTGATATTAGATGAGCCAACGGCGGCAGTCGATGCGATCGCCGAGCACGATCTCTTTGAGCGCTTTCGGCAG
>JBAUIB010000019.1:0-10802 GCA_049680585.1 Phormidesmis sp. | reverse complement strand
GTACTTACTTTTTAGTAAGTGCCTTAGTACAGACTAAAAAGAGAACTCATATGACAGACGAGCAAACCCAAGGAACAGACTTTGTTCAAGCCACGCTGAAGGTTTTAGGCGGTAAATGGAAGATTTTGATTTTGTGGCATCTCAAAGACAACGCTCACCGCTTCAATGCGCTGAAGCGACTGATTCCTGCAATTTCTGAGAAGATGCTAATTCAGCAGCTACGGGAGCTAGAGAAAGATGAGGTTGTCAGGCGAACGGTGTATGCCGAAGTGCCGCCCCATGTGGAGTATAGCTTTACCGACTATGGGCGGAGCTTAGAGCCCGTGCTGCAAGCCTTATGCAATTGGGGCGAGGCGCACTTAATGCGAAGTAGCCATGACTAATCGCCTCAGATACAGTCGTGGCTCATTCTAGCGATCTCAGCGACTCAGGAGTGCTGCGATCGCCTGCTGGATAAATGCCGCATCCTCAGCATTCTGATAGGGGTTGCCTGCTCGATGCCCCCAAATAGAATGAATAGGGAGATACGTGCTGTTTTTAATCAGCGCTGCTTCAGCCTCGCAGTCTTCTGGCGTGAAGTACAGATCTGTTGTTGCAGGCATTACTAGCGTCTGCGCCGTAATTGCACGCATGGCCTGCTCATAGTCCCCTTTGTATATCGGGTTATCGCTGACATCGCAATGTAGCCAGGTTTCAATCATCGCCAGCAGATTATGAGGATCGCGCTTGCGATAGCCCGCCTCCCAACTACGCAAAAGATAATCGTCTAGAGAGGTGTAGCCCCACTCGAGATAGGGCTTGGCCCGGTAGTAGGCTTGCGAAGCCGCCCAGCTCGCATATATTTGCGTAAACGTGTGAAAGCCTCGTTCAGGAATGCCGTCAAAGCGATCGCCCCTCCAGGCCGGATCGCCCTTTAAAGCAGCTCGCAGACTATACAAAAACACGCGGTTGTGACCAGTTGTTCTAGCAGTGCCACAGATAGCGGCAATGCGTTTGACGCGCTGCGGATACAGCACGCCCCAATGGTATGCCTGCTGTGCGCCCATCGACCAACCGTAGACTAGGGCAACTTGCTCAATGCCTAATGTATCCAATAGCGCCTGCTGGGCTCGAATGTTGTCGCAGTGCGTGAAGTAAAAATCACTTCTTTTGGCAATCTCACAGTTGCTAGGCGAGGTAGAAAGCCCATTGCCAAACATGTTGGGCATGATCACAAACCAGCGCATCGGATCGAGAATGCCACCTTCACGCACTAGCCAGTTGACGTCCGTGTGCTGAGCCCCGTAAGAGGTGGGATAAAGAACAACATTATCGCGCGCTGGATTCAGGGTGCCGTACGTTTGGTAGACGAGCTGTGCCTCGCTCAGCGTAATCCCGCACTGGCAGTGAAAATCTTTGAGGATGAGACTCTCAGGAGATGGCATGTGCTACCCCATTTGTTGGACAATGGTTTTGTTGACCTGAAGATAGCCCGAATCAACCGAGGCAAACTGCGTTTTGAGAGAATGATGCGCGGCGGGCAGTGCGTGGAAAGGAATGGAGGGATAGAGATGGTGCTCGGCGTGGTAGGGCATGTTCCACATCAAAAAGCGTAGCGGCCAAAGCGTCAGGGTCGTGCGTGTATTGGTCAGCGGATTGTCGCCGTAGCTGCAGCCTGTATGCTCAGCTAACAGCACAAATCGCAGCAGCGGCTGGCCAATGGCTAAGGGCAGCAGCCAGTAGGTCACCAAAAACCAGGGATGGCCCACAGCAGCGGAGAAAAGAGCGATCGCTCCATAGCTAACCAACTGCAGCCGCGTCGAGTGAATCACCTCTGCGTAAGCACTTTCCGGCAGATAAAAGCATCCTTCCAACTGCCCTAAGGCGACCTTCACATGTCCCACAACTTTTCCTTTCCACCAAGGAATGCCGCTGAGCACCCAAAGATACTCAGCCCAATTTGCAGGCTGTAGATCGGTGAGTTCCGGATCTTTGCCTTCAACTCGCGTATAGCGATGGTGCCACTTGTGATAGCGCCGGTAAAAGGTGCTGTTATAAAACGACAGTAGTCCGGCCAACCAGGCGATCGCATCATTAGCCCGATTGCTCGCAAAGGCCGTGCGATGCACACACTCATGCACCGCGCAAAACATAAAGGCCAAACCCGACCCATAGACAATCAGCGCAGGTAAGACAACCAGTGAAGGCAACGGCCAGCCATTGAGATAGCCTCCCCAAACCAGCCCACTGAGCCCAGTCACAGTCAGATGAGCGGCCAACTGGAGCGTCCCATTTAGGTTAGAGCGTCGATTAAGGGGCCCAAGCGTATCGGCTGATAATAGCTGACGTGGATTGGCTGATGATGGATGCGCCAGTGGGCTAGCAGGCTGAATAGAAGAAGTGGTCATAGACTCAATGCTCTCGTCGATGCACTACTTGTTATAACAAGCTAAAAATAGCACAGCCCAAACTGATATAACAAGGCTGTGTAATACGCTAGGTCCCTGCTTATGTCCGTGCCTCTTCACATTAGTATCTCCGAAAAGCTGCGCCACCAGATCGAATCGGGTGACTATCAGCCGGGCGAAAAGCTGCCGAGCGAGCATCAGCTGATGGATACGTTTAGCGTCAGCCGCATTACGGTCAGGCAGGCGGTGACCAATCTGGTCAATCAGGGCTTAGCGCGATCGCAGCAGGGAAAAGGCGTTTTTGTCACGCCCCAAACCAAGGTTGCCTACTCGCTTTCCAGCCCGCTGGTTTTTGTGGAGCAAGACATGGCCCGCAAAGGCATCGAATTTACCTTTGAAAATCTGCTGTTTCAACCGGTCCACCCACCTGAGCCTGTTCAGTCCATTTTACAGCTAGAAAAATCAGCCGATACCGCCCCAACCGCCTACCTCCAAAAAAAGCTGATGCGGATGGATGGAGCCGTCAGCGCGGTCGATATCACCTATATTTTGCCAGAGCTGGGCGATCGCTTAGGCGCTCAGCTCAAGCAGAAGATGACCTTTCCCACTTTAGAAGCCAATGCGATCGCTATTGAACGCATTGATGCGGTGATCGAATGCACCCACGCCGACTATGAAATGAGCAACTATTTAGAGGTGCCTATTGGCCAGCCGCTGATTGTGTATCGCTACACAACCTATAGCGAAAACCAGCGCCCCATTGTTCATGGTGAAACGCTCTCACGAGCAGATCGATTTTGTTATTCCTTAAGTATTGAACGGCATAGCACATAGCGCTGCCATCGCCAGTGAGTAAACAATTCTAGCTGCGTAAATAATCTATACGAACCTATACGAACCGCCCTATTCTCCCTTTATTTACTTCATTTCGAGGCACATTAGAAGGGTCTGTACTGTAGGAATTTCAAAGGCGTTTCAAAGGGCCTTTTAAGGGCGCTTTAAAGCAGATCGCAAGGGGGTAACCATGACGATTGCGAGCATTAATCCGGCCACGGGCGAGACTATCAAAATCTATCCATCGCTCACCGCGCAGCAAATAGAGCAGGCCCTAGCACAAGCTCAAAGTGCGTTTGTCTCCTATCGGGAAACGACCTTTAGCCAGCGCCGCGAGTGGATGCACCAAGCTGCGCAAAGACTGCTGGACGAAAAAGCCGTTTTTGGCAAGCTGATGACGCGAGAGATGGGTAAGCCGATTGGCAGTGCGATCGCCGAAGTCGAAAAGTGCGCCTGGGTCTGTCGCTACTACGCCGATGAGGCCGAGGGCTTTTTGCAAGACGAGCCAGCCACCACCGATGCTAGCAGCAGCTATGTCAGGTTTTTGCCGCTGGGCATTGTGCTAGCGGTGATGCCGTGGAATTTTCCTTTTTGGCAGGTGTTTCGAGCGGCGGCCCCGGCGCTGATGACGGGCAATCCGATGTTGCTGAAGCACGCCTCTAATGTGCCAGGCTCGGCACTGGCGATCGCTTCTGTCTTCACCCAAGCGGGCTTTCCGGCTGGAATGTTTCAGACCTTGCTGATCGGATCGCAGCAGGTAGAGCCGATTATCACCGATGCGCGGGTAAAAGCAGTGACCCTCACTGGCAGTGGTCCGGCTGGAGAAGCCGTTGCCTCTACCGCCGCCCGTCATATCAAAAAAGCGGTGCTAGAGCTGGGGGGCAGCGATCCCTTTATCGTCATGCCGAGTGCGGATATTGAAAGTGCGATCGCCACTGCCACCACCGCCCGTCTGATGAATAACGGCCAGTCCTGCATTGCTGCCAAGCGCTTCATTTTAGTGGGAGAGATCGCCGATGCCTTTGAAGCGGGCCTCGCTGAAAAATTCAGACAGCAAAAAATTGGCGACCCCACGGACGAGAAAACAGACATCGGCCCGCTAGCGACCCCCGGCATTTTAGACGATCTCCATCAGCTGGTGAAAGCCTGTTTAGAGCAGGGGGCAACCGCGCTAGTCGGCGGCGATCCCGGTGCGCTAAAGCAACAGCTTCCCGAGTCATTGCAAGCGGGTAACTTCTACCCACCGACGATTCTCACTCACATCCCACCGGGAACCCCTGCCGACTCGGAAGAGTTTTTTGGTCCGGTGGCGTTAGTCTTTCGCGTGCCTGACATCGAAGCGGCCATTTCGCTGGCAAATGCAACTTCATTCGGCCTCGGTGCCAGTGCCTGGACCCGCGATCTAGGCGAGCAGGAACGCTTTATCAATGAGCTCGACGCGGGCGCTGTTTTCATCAACGGGATGGTGAAATCCGATCCGCGCCTCCCCTTTGGTGGCATCAAACAATCTGGCTATGGCAGAGAGTTGGCTCGCTACGGTTTGATGGAGTTTGTCAATGCTAAAACTGTCTGGGTAAAGTGAAAGGCTTTTGCCTTCCCATACTTTCTGGCTTATCGTTCATTGTTCCTAACTTGTCTTCTATGAATACTGCCGAACTCCTCGTCCGCTGCCTTGAAAATGAAGGGGTTGAATACATTTTCGGCTTGCCTGGAGAAGAAAACCTTCAGCTGCTGCAGGCTCTCAAGCGATCGCCGATTCAGTTCATCACCACCCGCCACGAGCAGGGCGCTGCGTTTATGGCAGATGTCTATGGTCGGCTGACGGGCAAAGCTGGGGTGTGTCTTTCGACGCTAGGGCCAGGGGCGACAAACCTAATGACGGGTGTGGCCGATGCCAACTTAGACAGAGCGCCGCTGGTGGCCATTACCGGACAGGTCGGCACGGATCGAATGCATATTGAATCGCACCAATATTTGGATCTGGTGGCGATGTTTGCGCCAGTTACCAAATGGAACAAGCAGATTGTGCGGCCGAGCAATACGCCTGAAATTGTGCGAAAAGCCTTTAAGCTAGCCCAGAGTGAGCCCCCCGGTGCGGTCCATATTGATCTGCCCGAAAACATTGCCGATATGGCCGCAGAGGGTGAGCCATTGCGGGCAACGCCGCCAGCGAGCCCAGTCGCTTCTGAGGAAAACTTACAGCGGGCCGCGATCGCCATTTCCCAAGCCAGCAATCCAATGATTGTGGTCGGCAACGGGGCCATTCGCAACCACGCTAGCGAGGCGATTACCCGATTTGCTCAGCAGCTCAATATTCCGGTTACCAATACCTTTATGGGCAAGGGAGTACTGAGCTATTTAGATGAGCGATCGCTTTGGACAGTGGGCCTTCAGCAGCGCGATTACGTTGCCTGCGCCGTCGATGGAAGCGATCTGATCATTGCCATCGGCTACGACCTAATCGAATACGGCCCAAAAAAGTGGAACCCCGATGGCACCCTGCCAATTGTGCATATTTCCTTGACCCCTTCTGAAGTAGACAGCAGCTATATTCCTTTAGTCGAAGTCGTCGGCGATATTTCCGATGCGCTAGCAGAAATTGGCAAGCGCATTAACCGGCCTCACAGCGAACAGCTCAGCGCCCAATTCGCAGGTCTGCGCACCGAAATGCAGGCAAACTATGAGCAGTATGCAACCGACACCGGCTTTCCCATCAAGCCCCAAAAGCTGTTGTATGACCTGCGCCAAGTACTCGATCCAGAAGACATTGTGATTTCTGACGTGGGCGCACACAAAATGTGGATTGCCCGCCACTATCACTGCGAGCGGCCCAACACCTGCCTCATTTCCAATGGTTTTGCCTCTATGGGTATTGCCATTCCCGGCGGGGTCGCAGCCAAACTAGTGCACCCTAATCGAAAAGTGGTTGCCGTCACTGGCGACGGCGGCTTCATGATGAACTGCCAAGAGCTAGAAACCGCCCACCGCATCAGCACCGCCTTTGTCACCATCATCTTTAACGACGGCGGCTATGGCCTCATTGAGTGGAAGCAAGAATCTCAGTACCACGAATCTTCTTACATCAAGTTCAACAACCCTGACTTTGTCAAGCTAGCCGAAAGCATGAACCTCAAAGGCTACCGCATCCAATCAGCAGAAGATTTTGTGCCGACGCTAAAAGAAGCCCTCGCTCAAAACGTTCCCGCTGTGATTGATTGCCCTATCGACTACCGAGAGAATCTGTTGTTTAGCGAACAATCTAAGGCCATTAGCTGCTCATTACCGACATAGCTGATTATCCGCTAGTCCATTTTTCGATTGCATATGACTGCAGGCCCTATACTGAATAAGCATTTCTATCTCAAAACCTATATATGAGTCAGGCATTGAGCTCAAGATAATAGATCCAGAAAGTAGATCGCCTCGCCCGCGGCCTCAAGAAAAACATAAAGTAGCGTATAGCAAGCGCAATATGCAATAGCGGTGGATTGACGTTCATGCCATTGGAGGCAACGATGAGTTCTGCTGATTTAGCGATTGAAAACCATCCGCTTGAGGCTGTCGCTACAACAGACGACAGCTACCCAGAACTTCGTGGGTTTTTACGCATTTTGAGGCCCCTCGTGCGCGAACCGGCTGTCGTCGGCAATGAGGACGCTTTCTTTCGAGTCTTGCTGCGGGAGTTCGAGGAACTCGGCGTTAACGTCAGCTACTACCACGGCGTGTTAGTCGCCCAAGGCAGCCGTCCCCACGAGTTGTTTTTGTCTGCGCATATTGATCGCCACGGCCTGCTCTGCACCGGGCCTAACGAGTTCCAGTATGCAGCCTTTATTGCGGGCAATCAGGGCGAGGTCATGGGCGGATCTGCCTCAGAATACATGCTCCACAAAATTGAAAACCGCTTTCAGGGGCAGCGAGTACAGGCCCATCTCCCCTACACGGGCACCTATCTGGGCCAAGGCGAAATTACCCGCTCCTATATTTGCCCAGAGCGAAAAAATCTAATTTTTGAAGTAGAAGGGCTCGATTTTGTGCAGCCAGGCACGCCCGTCTCGTTTTTGGATCGTCTGCAAATTGGCGACGGCCTGATTTCTGCCCAGCTTGATAATGTTGTCAGCGCGGCGCTGCTGCTCTATCTCTTCCGGCAAGGTTTTCAAGGCACTGGGCTCTTTACCGCTCAAGAAGAGTCCGGGCGGAGCTGGCGCTATGCACTCTCTTGGTTTCAGCAGCAGCGCCTGACGACCCAGCGCCTCGTTGTACTTGATACCAGCCCCTATGCCAATCGCGAAGAGGCTGAGGCTCAGCAAATTACGCTGCGCCACAGAGATGCCAATGGTCCGTTCTCGGAAGCAATGACTCAAGAGTTGGTGCAGCGCTGCCAAGATCTCAATTTGACCTATGGCTTTAAAGATGACTATATTACTGCCAAAAATCAGACCCGCAGTAAGCCCTACCCGCTGGGCCGAACTGAGCTAGGGCGCATAGTCGTTGCTACAGACGGGGCTATCAGCGGCACGACTCTGCAGATTCCGACCACGGAGTATCATACGGCGACCGAAACGGCGTCTCTATCGGCAATTACTGCCATGATTCAGCTACTCACTAGCTATCTGTAATCTCTTTGACTGACCCGTTAGCGCTCAAACCAGCCGCCACCCAATCTTTAAGGTGGACTGCACGCTCAACATCAGCGGCTAAGTCGATTGATATGATTAAAGTATGAACCGTAGATGAAGAGACGGTGTGGCTGTTCTTTATAGAGCCGGTTTTCACAGACCTGTCTTTTACAGATATCGCTGACGGCAATGGAGTGAGGTATGCGAACTCAACAATTGGTAGCTCATAGCCCGAGGACCCAAAAACTGCTGCTGGCAGTCGGTTGGCTTTGTTTGCTGGGTAGCCTCAGTGCCTGCGCAGTGACCGTACCGCCTGCGGATTTGGAGGCGTCGCAAGGGGAAGAGGTGGAAGGCGATCGCACTGCTCAGCCCACCCCTGCCGTTGCCGACAGTGAGCCTGCTTTACCTGTCACGCCTCCAGAACTGCAGGACTGTCAGCTCAAGCAGTTTGTCACCGAGCCGCTGTCTACCCCTGAAAACAGCCCTGTCTTCGAACAGTTCAACTTTCAGCCGGAAAGTATCACCGTTTATGACCAGACGGTTGCTGTCAAGACTCCTCACTACACGTTTCACTTTTGCCGCGCGGATAACGGCTGGATCGCGCTGGCCAATGACGATGTCGCCGCAGAAGACACGTACGACTATGCCAGTGAGCTGGCTGAAATAGCCGATCCTGACTATGAAATAATTGAGATGGATGGGCAGCGTTATGAGTACAGAGTTCGATTGCAGGCAAGCTGGCTAGAGGAACAGCTCAGTGAGCAGTCTTCAGAGCCCGGCAGTGGATTAGCAGAAGAATCTACTGAGGAAGAACCGACCGAAGATACGGTATATTTTGAGCTAAAAACGCCGGATGGCGATGTCATTAGCCGCCAGCTTTATACCCTTTCTGAGCTGCAGTCGGCCCATTTGGGCGCGAGCTTAGGCGTGCCTCGTATGGCCGGTGCGGTGGTTACCCAAAATCCAGCCGCAGCCTCCGCTGGCAAGCGTCTCTGGTTTGCGGCGACGACCAGTCAGGGCGAAGGCGACAACGGTTTTGCCAGCCTGATAAATTATGACCCTAAGACGCAAACGCTGAGCATTGATCGACCTGACGAGATCCAGGGCGATCAGATCACGGATATGGTAGCAACTGGCGGCGGCAGTGCCGATGGCGATACGCCCCTAACGCTGTGGCTAGGTACGCAGCGCAGCGGTGAAGGCAATCCTTATTTTCCGGCGAGCGGGCTAGTTGCCTACCAGCCCGAAACCGAAGCGCTAGAGCGCTACAGCGTGACCAACAGTTCGCTAGTCGGTGCAATTCCTCACCAGCTAGCGCTCGAAAATGAGTGGCTCTGGGTGGCCACTGGCAATGGCACCTGCCGGGTGCAGTGGCAGGCTGTTGATCAGGCCAAAAGCTGGGAGTGCTGGCGGGTTGCAGCGGCGACGGCTTTACCAGAGACAGGCGTTGATATCTATTCCAGCTTTTTAGCTACCGAGCCTGTTGCCAAGCTGAGCGAGCCTGAGGCAGAAGTGCTGTGGGTTTCTCAGCCGATGGATCGAAGCGGCGATCGCGGCTCACAGGCCCCTGCAGAGGTGGCAAACTTACTGCGCTATGAGGTGGTGTATGCCCCTGGATTTGAAGCGCAGCTCTCTCAAGGGGGGTATCGGGTGGCTAATGAGGTAGCGAAACGAGCTGTGGGCGGAGAACCGATTTTTTGGCCGGGGCGGCAGTGGCACTGGGCAGGCGATCGCTTCAAGCGCGGCCTAGACGAAGTGGCCCTCAACATGGTGGGGGGAGGGCCGTATGGACTGGTCACCTCAAGTGCTCAAAATGGGCTAGCTTTTGATCACAGAGCCATTCGCGGTGATTTCGATTTGCTGGCGCTGAGCGAGGACGCCACTAAAGTGCGCTACTACTCGGGCTGGATAGACGGTGGAAATTTGGATGTTCGCCCTAGGCTCTCTCCGGTCACGCCGCTTGAGAAGCACGCGCCTAATCCCCTAACGGCAATGGCCGATGATCTGTCCGTTTCGGGTCCTTAAGACATGCCAGCTAGCGACAATCTGCAAGCGCAATTTCAGCATCAGCTCGACGGCGCTGAGCTCACCCGGCCAATGTGGATGCTGTGGATCCTCTCGGCGGGGCTGATTGCCCTAGACGGGTTCGACTTTTTTATTATCGGCGTGGCGATGCCGTTTATCCAGAGAGACTTTGGGCTGAGCGGTGGCTGGATTGGGGCGATCGCCACGGCGGCGCTAGCAGGTGCACTCGTCGGCTCACTGACTTTAGGACCGCTGACCGACAAGGTGGGCCGTCAGCGCATGCTGGTGGTGGATATTGGCTTATTTGTAGTTGCTTCAGCGGCGACGGCGCTGGCGTGGAATGCCTGGTCGCTGCTGATTTTTCGCTTTTTAGTGGGGGTGGGCATTGGCGCAGACTATCCGATTAGCGTGGCCTACATTACTGAAAATATGCCAGCGCGATTGAGAGGGCGGATGGTGATTGGCGCTTTTAGCTTTCAGTCGGTGGGGGCGCTAGTGGGGGCGCTGGTGGGCTGGGTGACGATTTGGGCGTTTCAACAGATTGCGCCAGATCTGGCGGTTGGCTATGCTTGGCGATGGATGCTGGGCGTCGGAATTGCCTTTGCAGTAGCCGTAGGTGGACTGCGGCTGTTGATTTTGCTGGAGAGCCCTAGCTATTATCTTGCCAAAGGAAACTACGAGGCGGCCTCGAAAGCGGCTTCTACGCTACTCGAAAAATCTGTTCATTTCGATGCGGCGGATGTGTCTAGCGCCATAGAAACCACTGATACGCCGCCGCTAGGATATCTGGATATGTTCTCTTCTACCTACATCAAACAAACTGCGTTAGCTTCTGTTCCCTGGTTCTTTCAAGACATTGCGACCTATGGGATTGGCATTTTCACCCCGACTATTATCGCAGCCTTGGCGTTCTCACAGGAGCAGGACTTGCTCAGGCAGG
>JBAUIB010000018.1:0-3758 GCA_049680585.1 Phormidesmis sp. | reverse complement strand
GTAAAGCGCTCAGGCTTTTTCAAGAAGGTGACGACCTCTTGCAGCTCCTCTTTCGCCTCTTCAATACCAGCGACGTCATCAAACATGACGCCTGTATTCGCTTCCATCATGAAGCGCGCCTTGGACTTACCAAAGTTCATGGCTTGCCCAGGACCGCCCGCCCCACCATTGGAACGGCGAAAGAGGAAAAACAGACCTGCAATCAGCAGAATCGGAAAGAGCAAATTGCCCAGAATGCCAATAATCGCACCATCGTTACGGGGCTGATGAGAATCCAAGCTGATGTCTGCTGTGCGCAGACGCTCGACGAGCTCTGGGGCATTGCCAGGAAGATCAACGCGCCAGCGCTGCACCTTGCTGTCAATTTGAGGATCGACGGCTTCGACAATGGCAGTACGGCCACTGTCATAGAAGTCAACGGAGGTCACACGACCCGCATCTAAGTAATCTAAAAATCGTCCGTAGGTCATGCTAGTGCTAGCAGTGTTACGGCCCGTATCGACGGGACCTGCGCTACCGACGGAACCCTGCCAAAGGAAAAATCCAACCACGAGGATGGGCAGTGTCCACAGTAGGGCAGTTCTCCAAGAAAATTTCATGACTCGGTGGCCTCTGTTGTAATAGGTAAACCGCGGGCACTTTTAAAAAATTATTAAAAAAGCTATGCAGGCGGCGCTCAATAGGATTCGGGGATCGACTTAGCGCTAGCTACAAACATCCAGATTGCTGGCCGGCTTGTAACGAGTGGCTATTCGTAACGGTTCGTTAACGGATCTCGCGATTTATGAGACTTGTCTTTACTAAATTTAACGTAAATTCTCAACATCAGGCAATGAGAATTCCAAAGTGCGCCTTCAATGCGCCCGCAGACTGAGATTTCAGCCAGCTAACTTACGCTGCTTTAGAAAGGTCAGCCGCCTGCTCCAATCTTTGCTGATCAAAGCCTTGGCAGTGCAGGATGAGCCAGGATTCGACGAGATCAGGGCCTTGCATGTCGCCCATTAGCGCGGCTCTGAGCGATCGCATCACCACTCCCTTCTTCACACCCGCCGCCTTCGTCACCTGATTAATTAGTCCTTTGGCATCTGCTGGCTTATGCAGAGCAGTCGATTTAAGCGCCTCTAACACTACCTGCATCACCTCACTGACCCCCTCTGATGTTAGCTGCGCTTTGGCCTTGTCGCTAAAGTCCAGCGTCGGCGTCGCGAAAAAGTGCGCTAGCTCCACACAGTCTTTAAGCCGGGTTAAGCTCGGGCCAATCATCGTAGCCAATGGCAATAGCCATTCTCTATCTCTCTGTGCATCGAACCCATAGCCTGCCTCCTGCCAATAGGGCATCAACATCGGCAGCAGCTCTTCAGCGGGTTTGTCGTGCAGATATTGACTGTTAATCCAATCGAGCTTATCCCAGTCAAACTTAGCGCCTGCCTTATTAACGCGATCAAAGCTAAAGAGCTTCGCCGCCTCATCTAGCGTAAACAGCTCTTGCGCATCCGGCGCAGACCATCCCAATAGCGTCATGTAGTTTGCCAGTGCCTCTGAGGTAAAGCCCATCGCCTGAAAATCGGAGATAGAGGTTACGCCGTCTCGCTTAGAAAGCTTCGCGCCCGACTCGTTTAAAATCAGCGGCGTGTGGGCAAACTCGGGCACCTTCATCCCCATCGCTTCGTATAGCAAAATTTGCTTGGGCGTATTGCCCACATGATCTTCCCCGCGAATCACGTGGCTAATCGCCATATCCGCGTCATCTACCACGACGACAAAGTTGTACAGCGGCTGACCGACATCCCCGCTTGAAGCCGCACGCGCCACGACCATATCTCCGCCGAGATCTTGTCCCTTCCAGCTCACGGGTCCGCGCACCAAATCATGCCATCGAATTTCACGCGTATCGTCAATTTTGAACCGGATCACCGCCTGCCTGCCTTCAGCTTCAAAGGCTTCGATTTGCCCCGGCGTGAGGCTGCGGTGCTGATTGTTATAGCGAGGCGCTTCCTTACGGGCCTGCTGGGCCTCGCGCATGGCGTTCAATTCTTCCGGCGTTTCGTATGCGCGGTAAGCTAACCCACTATCCAGCAGCGCTTGAATCTTGTCGCGATACATCTCCAGCCGCTGCGACTGATAAAAGGGGCCTTCATCCCAATCCATGCCTAGCCACTTCAGTCCTTCCAGAATATTGTCTGTATATGCTGATTTGGAGCGCTCTA
Organism: Phormidesmis sp.; assembly: GCA_049680585.1. GTDB lineage: Bacteria > Cyanobacteriota > Cyanobacteriia > Phormidesmidales > Phormidesmidaceae > Phormidesmis. The sequence continues at coordinate 1,551 of JBAUIB010000018.1, read as the reverse complement.
GATCGGTGTCTTCTATTCGCAGTAAAAACTGACCGCCCTGATTGCGGGCAAACAGCCAGTTAAAAACAGCCGTACGAGCCGTGCCAATGTGCAAGTTTCCGGTGGGGCTAGGGGCAATGCGAACGCGAACAGACATAGGGGTGCAGGAGATAATTCCGGTTGTGAAGACGTGCAGTCTATCAGCGTACTATAGCCCTTGCCGACGTGCGCATACATCCGGCGTTGGCTGTAGATGTCGAAGGGAGAGAACCCTCTATGTCTGTAGGAAGAACGCTGCTGGCTTTACTTTACTCCGATACCAAAGATGTGACGTAGAGAGCTGTTCTCACGTTGTGCTCTCGCTACGCTAAGGTAAATGCGTCAGTGCGGATAATGTTCTATCCAAACCGAGCGTTATCTGTCCGTAGCTCTATCAGATGAGATCTTTACTTCAATCAATCTCTCGTTTTTTTCAGCGCCTTTTTAATATTGCCAGGCGACCAGCGAGTTCACCGGCTGGCCGAATAGAAGAGAGCGATCGCCCCCAAAGCGATCGCCACTCGCCCAGTGAGAGATTCGATCCGCGGACGACCCCACCGCTACGGAGACTGATCTATCAAGCTATTTACGCCATGCCTCAGCACAGGCGCACGCACGCGGCTCAAGTTGGCGCAACGCTGCGGAAAAAAGATCCCGCCTTTTCCTACGAAAAATACAGCTTCGCAAAGCTAATTGATCTTTTAGAAGCGGTCCCTGAGCTAGTCACACTAGAGAGAATAGAGCCTGATCCGAACAAGCCAAATTCTGCTCCGGTGTATTATGTGCGGCCCGTGCTAGACGTAAAGCGGCTGCTGAGTGAGGCACTAAAAGAACAGGACAGCGAAGACGGCTGGGTGCATTTAGATAGCTTAAAAGCGGCCATTGCGCCTAAAGCCCCGTCATTTTCCGTTCAAACCTACGGATTTTCTGACTTTAGATCCTTTGTCGAAAATACGCCTAGCCTGGTCGAATTCAAAGCGGATCATCCCAGCTATGTTCGACTGCAGCCAAAGCGCGTCATCCACAAGCCACGACAGTCTCCTAGAAAACCGAGAAATATCAGTCCGGTGATTAAATCCCTCCGAACGGATGATCGGAGCATAGAACCCCTCTCGAAGTTTGCGGGCTTTTCTGCTGATGTTTTGAACCAAAAGGTGAGCGAGCTAGCAGCGATCGCCCTGCCGGAAAACTGGTACTTTGGCCCTCAACCGCCAGCCGACTTCGCCTATCCGATTCTCAAGAGCTATCTGCGCTACACCTTCATTCGCCTGCAGCATGAGGGAAAGGTGATCGCCAGCCTCAACCGCGAATACCACACCTTTAATACTGGCTTGTTGGATACATTGCTACGTCCCGTCTACGGGCTATTTAGCAGGCCCACTCAGCTCAATGCTCACAGATGGAATCTGGATTTTTGCATCGCTGGAGAAAGTCAGTCGGGAAAAACTCTTGTCTCCCAATTGCCTGAGCTGCCCAGTGCGGCCAACTACCTCAGCGATCCAGAAAAAGCCTTTTATGATTTGACCGCAGGTC
>JBAUIB010000017.1:0-16134 GCA_049680585.1 Phormidesmis sp. | reverse complement strand
GCGATTGATCGAGTGCGATCGCGTCAAACTGCCCGCAAGACCGTTCGATCCTTGCAAGCAGATCAGGCCACGCCGAACGGCGCGCCCCCACTAGATCAGGTCTCTCGCCACGAACAGCATCAAGTGGTCAAAACTGCGCTTGATCAGCTATCAGAGAGTCAGCGACAAGTATTGAAAATGGCGTATTACGATGGCCTTACACAGGCGGTCATTGCGGAACGGTTGGATACCCCACTAGGCACCATCAAAGCCAGAGCCCGCCGAGGACTGATCAAACTACGTCAGCTCCTCCAAGACCCGCTAGATCGACAATAGCTTAGACAAAGACGAATAAAGAAGAGCAAGCGGGCACAGCTCAGAGGTGAATAGATCAGTGGAGGCAACTAAAAGATGAGCCAATCTATATCTTCAGAAGAACTTCAGCACTTGATTGCGGGCTACGCGCTAGGCGATCTCGATGCACAAGAGGCAACTGTTTTAGAGCAGTTGATAGCGGCTAATCCCTCTATTTCTAAAGAAATTGATCAAATGCAGCAAGCCTTAGAGCTGTCCTACGGGTTGTCTGATAAAGATTCAGAGACACAGCCTCCTGAGTACCTACAAGCCTCTGTCATCAGCGCATACAAAACTGCCTTTCAGCCCCAGCCGGCTCCCCAGAGCGCGGTATTGTCAGCTGCGCAATCTGCTCAACCTGTGCAACCTACTCAATTGGCACAATCTCGCCGATGGTGGGTAGCCTTAGCGGCGGTCGCGGCTCTGCTGATTGCTGGATTAGGCATTAACAACTACAGCCTGCGGCGATCGCTCTATGCCGCTCGCAGTTTTGATCAAACACCCGATAATCAAACGCCACAGCCGCTAGTCGCCTCTCTTGTGCCCGTTGAAAGTGAGAGTTCAGCGACTGCGACCGTTATTATTTCGCCAAATAGCCTAGAGGCGAGCTTAGAAACCGCAAACTTACCGCCGCTATCAGCCGATCAGGTATATGTTCTTTGGACGGTGCTAAAACCAGGTGCGCCTTTTACCAAGGACGCTAAGAACGCGATTCTAACGCAGGTATTTACAGTTGATCAGCAGGGCGCTATATCGCAGGAAATTTCGCTGCCGCCCGCCTATGAAGATCGTCAGTGGATTCAGGCGATCGCGATTACGGCTGAGGCGGCTGAAGCTCCCCAAGACCATGAGTCTAGCCCTGTGCTGAAAGCCGATGTTGATGAGCTTTAATCCCCTTTGTACCTTTAAGACTTTATTCAAACAGGCTTAAACAAGCGCGTGAAAAGATCGTTAGCGATCGCCGTTCCCCATAACACCAAAAGTCCCCCCAGCGCCATTGAAACTGTAATTGGCTCTTTCAGCACCAGCGCGCCCCACAGCATGGCAAATGCCGGAATCAGGTAGGCGACCGTCAGCGCCTTGGTCGATCCTACGTTTTGAATTAGCCGAAAATAGAGAATGTACGCTAGCGACGTGGAAAATAGCGCTAAGGCTATTACAGAAAGCATGACGGTGGGTGTCGGGATAGCCTTTGGGACGGTGAAAGGCAGCGCTGGCAGGAGAAATAGGGCCGCACTGAGCTGGCTAATCGTGGCAATCATCAGAGGCGGCACCCCCGAAAGAGATTGTTTGATATAGGGCGCGGCGATCGCATACATTAGCGCCGCCATCAGCCCCGCCCCACAAGCTGTCACAAAAGCCGTTGTCGCCGCAAACGTTTTGAGCCCGACCAGCACAACCACCCCTGAAAACCCTAACCCTAGCCCAACTAACTGCCGATAGGTGGGCCTTTCTTTGAGCCAGACAGCCGCGACCACTGTTCCAAACAGAGGAATTGTGGCATTCAGAATAGACGTAAATCCTGCGGGTAAAGAGATAGAGGCAAAGGCTAAGAACGAAAATGGCAGGGCTGAATTAAGACAGCCGAAAACAAATAAAGGGACTGCTTTGGCGCGCACTATCTCCCAACGGTTCAAGCGAAACAACAGCGGTAGCAAGGCCAGTCCCGCGATTAAAACGCGAAGTTCGATCAGCCACACCGGTCCTAGCACGGGCGCAGCAATCCGCATAAACAAAAAAGAGCCTCCCCACAGCGCGGCTAAGAGCAACAGCTCCCCTATCTGTGAAACTTTCATTCAGTTCTCCTTATTTTTTAAGCAGCGATCGCTACCAGTGACCGGCTTCCCAACCTAAAATAGCCGTTTTGCGGACCACGCCCCAGCGATAGCCGCCAAGCTCCCCAGATTCTCGAATCACGCGATGACAGGGAATGAGATAGCCAACAGGATTGCTGCCAATCGCATTGCCGACGGCTCTAGCCGCCGTGGGACGATTAATCATTTCAGCAATCGTGCGATAGGTCGTCAGCTCGCCAGCGGGCACTCTCAGCAGCGCTCGCCACACCTGAATTTGAAAGTTAGTGCCTTTGACCATTAGGTTTAGGGGCTTTTGGCTGGTACTAGCGGCTGAATCAGTTGGCCCTGTAAACGGACTGAAAATGGCCTTACATAGCGAATGAGTGGTTTGGCGATCGCTCACAATCCCAGCATTTGGCCAAGCCTCTCTGAATAGGGCGGCCACCGCCTGCGGATCAGAACGCTCTAAAAACCGCAGATTGCAAATCCCCCGAGCTGTCGTCGCAATCAACGCATTGCCAAAAGGCGTATCATGAATGCCATAGCGAATGACAAGTCCTTGCCCCCCACTTTTAAATTCACCCGGCGACATCGCTTCTAAATTGACAAACAGATCGTGCAATCGCCCCGGACTAGAAAGTCCAATATCTGAGGTGAGATCCAGCAGATTGCTAGCGTGAGTAATTTTCGATTTTGCATATTCAACCGTCAAATACTGCAAAAAACGCTTGGGGCTAATCCCGGCCCACTCTGTGAACATGCGCTGAAAATAATGCTCGCTGAGCGCAACATGCTGAGCCACTGCTGCCAGATCGGGCTGCTCTAAGTGGTGCTGCCGCATAAAGGCTATAGCCCGCGCAATCCGGTTGTAGTTTTCACTGCTATAAATGCTCACGGGCGGCAATACTCACAGGCGTCATGATGATCTATCGTCAGTTAAGCATGTCGGCTCAAGCTAGCCAAACTGACTTATTGCTTACTGTAGCGATCGCTAAAATCCGACAGCCACCCGTTTCTTGCCATATTCAATAGGAGCGTTGATCTGCCACAGACAAAAAAAGGAGAAGATCTCCTGCGTACAAAGAGACCTCCTCCAATTTTTAGCGTTGCCTACTATGGCAGTTAGCTGACTGTGAGCAGCTTACCTATCTCTAGAAAGAGAACTGCACACCGCCCGCAACCTGCACGCCTTCGTCTCCATTAAACACATCTTCTACCCGCAGATAAACGCCGGGGCCAGCGGCCTGACCTGTGCCCACCGTCTGCGCAATCCGATTGCCCGACTCATCTAGCGCAAACTGGTTAACCGCAACCTCAACCGCTTTATCCTCTACGCCGGTGAGCGTTTCCATTACCTGCTGACCCGACGCGTCCATCACCGCTTCAGTTTGGTAAACCGGAACTACATTGCCCTGTTCGTCATACTGAAAGGCTTCGCGCTGGACTTCACCAAAGGGATGGAACATCACCTCAGCTCGCCAGCCCGTCTCAGCATCGTTGTTACTGCGGCCAATCACCGTATCGCGGGCGAATAGCTCAGCGCGCACGGTATTTGCCGCCGCCGTCCAAGGCGTATTACCAAAGTTCAGCACACCGCCCAGCGCTAGCTCACCGCGCACAGCCGAGAAATTAGGCGAAGACTCAGACTCAGAGTTGGTTTCTTGATCGAGTTCAATTAGCTGAGAGCCTAGAAACTCAGATGTCTCAGAAGTCTCAGAGCTAACCAACCTTTCTGGGCCTCTCAGGAGTGTGGTCTCGCGATCAACTTCCAAGCTAGAGGTCGAGGAGACACGACTATCTCCCTGTAAAAAGCGGGCATTCGTCAGCTCACCTTGACGGTCAATGTCAAAATAGGCAGTACCCGGTGTTTGAATAGTCTCTGTACGAGCCGTCTGTACAGAGTCTTGCTGCACTACTGGCGTCATAAACATATTCGTCGTGCGGGTGGTCACCAGCTCATTGACGGCTAGGCCCACAATAGAATCTGTTTGAGTAACCGTATCTCGCTGATTACCGACCCCGCCAGTCACAGAGCCACCGAGGTAAAATCCAGCGGCGATCGTCGTTTTGCCATACGCGTTTTGGCCAGGCTCGCCAATCACGGTTTCCATCGGAAATAGCGTATTGCCGACGCGAGCATCAGCGTCATAGGCTAGGCCCACATCCACCGTGGGAACAGGGGTGCTGCCAGGTGCCTCAGCATAAACACCTTGAACGCCGTTGAACAAAGCCGTCACCGCATTTTGACCTGACAGGGTATCTTCTACCATGTACACTTCGGCGGTTTCTCTCACAAAGTTCTGTGGCTGTTGATCTGCGGAAATAACAGTAAATCCACCTTCAGCGATCTGATAGCCACCGGCGCCTGCGCTGACATCGTAGGTGCGGCCAATTTGCAAGGCTTGTCCGGCCTGCTGAGGAACCAACGCATAGATAATCCGCGACGCTTCTCCGGCGGCTAACGAGATCGGGGACTGGGCATAGCCGTTCTGCGACCACTGAGGCACAAAGCTCAGATCGCCCGACGCTTTTTCGATTAGCACACCGCCCACGTTGTCGGTATAGGCAGAATCACCCCGGCCTACCGTCTGTGGATCAGCAGGGGTAATCACGATGGACTGATCAGCCGGCAGATTAAAGATGCCGTTAGTAGAAGAGAGCTGGTCGCCCATCACCGTTTCGTCTGGGGTCGGCGGTACGTAGCCTACTAGTCTCCGATTGCTAAATAAGCCAGCGGGCTCAACCAGCCTCGGCCCGTCGGGATTGGGATTGTTGACGACATTACCTAACGCATCAGTAGCTAGGCGATGGGTCGGGTTTAGGAACTGGGTGACGCTCAGCGAGCCGAGTAGACCGGCCTCGTTGTCATCGACAAAGGGATTGAAGGTCACTTCGCCAGAGAGCAAGGTCGGCGGCGCACTGGGATTTTTGAATAGGGGCGCGAGCTGGCCAGTGAAGCTCAAGCCATCGCTACCCGCACGCACCTGACGCGCACTCGAATAGCGGTCGTACACTAAGTTCTCGCCGTTTTCGCCGACGGCTCCTCGGGCATGGCCTAAGTGAGTAATCGGGGCGTTATCGTTGGTTAATTCGACACTGCCCCAGGTTTTCTCCTCGTTGGAAATCGTATCAGACTCTTCAATACTTTCGACAACCTCTGTTCTAACCAGCTCTTCTTGGCGTACTTCGGGATCAAGCGGTGTTTCGGTTACTTCAGTTTCTACAGAGGTGCGATCGCGCTCTTCTAAGGTCAGCGCCTCACCCTGTCCACCAGAGACCCGCACGTAGTTGCCATCGTTGAAGTCATCGTCACCGCCATCTTGGAAGTCCTCAACGATGAACTCGCCGTCTCGCGTAAAGTAAAGGCCCGATTCACTGGGATTTTCGCCATCGCGCCGAATGTTGAGCACACGTAGCTCTACGGTATCGTTAGCGCCATAAAAGGTCGTTATCTGCGACGCTTCAGGCAAGGGCTGTCCATCAGGGCCGACTTTAACTTTATCTCCGCGAACAAACGTCGATTCACGCGTAATGACGTTACCGTCGGCGTCTAAGACAATTGCCTCAATGCCTTCGCCATAAGCATGTCCGCCGCGCTGATGGTTCAAGTCAAACTGCGTCATTAGCTGCAAGGAGTCATAGTCGAGCTGATAGCTGACTCTATCTGCGCTGCTTTCGCTATTGACTGCCTCGTTAAATGCCTGATTGATGTAGTTCACGTTAGGCGTGATCTTTGCACTGTTGGGTGCGAGCGTGTCAGTGCGGACGGGCAAAGACACCCCTTCTTGGACGTCGGCTGGCAAGATCGCGGGCATTGGAATATTCGAGCGGTTCTCAAATGCGCCGGTTCGAACATCAAACGCATTATTGTCTACCCGCACCGCACCGCTAGTCGTATCGTGATAGACGTTCGGTGCGTTCTGGGCGATCGCCCCATTCGCTGACATTGCCAGACCACCTGTCGCCACCAATGTTGCCATCAAAGCGGCAGTAGAACATTTGTGCCTAGGAAGAGCGTCATGCTCAGATACAGAAAAACTCGACGAGGGAAGAAACGCAGTGGATAGAAAGCGCATGGGGGGGCACCTGAGTTAAGAGTGATGTTTCAGTGAACTAATCGGAAATAAATGGCCGCTGCGAAGTTTTAATCTCCGCGATGCTACTGAGTACTCTTTCCAGAGGTATTGGCTACTTTCTGCACGTTTTTTCGTGAGCTTACGGAGAAAGAACAGCTTTTTACTAGCTGAAACCCTTTCCCGGCAACCGATTTGGCTGATTTTCCTAGTTTGAAGGAAATATCTGTAACTTCACATTGTTGAAATTGGAGTATAGCGCCAAAGCTCAGGCCGAATCTCTAAAAGCCTCTCCACAAAAGCATTTCAGGGATTATAAAGACAATTGTGAAGCGGAAGCCATTGTCATGTATTGATTAAAAAGTGTATCGTGGCTTTATAGAAGCAACAAACAACAACAGATTTTGTAAATTCGTCATCGCTCTTATGACAGTAATTTCAGCGGCAACTTCACGCAATCACGGCCTATTTCACAAACCCATTATCTGCATTATTCAAGCTATGCCAACAACAGAACTGGCTTTGAGGGATTTCTACACAGTCTCTTTATGTGGTTCTTATTTACACCATCATCAATACGTGGCAAGGCTGCTAGCGATCGCCCTATCAGTGCCCGCACAGCATTCAACAAAAAAAAGGCTTTGACGCATATCACTGCACGCCAAAACCTTTTTAAAAACTTAAAAACTTGTTGTCAGATAGGAGTGGTGATCGCTCAGTCCTGTGGGACCCAAACAGATACTGAACCCGCTTCACAGCGAAAATCGGCCCAGCCCTCATCATTGGTTGTCACCGGCTCATCGATATGCTCAGTAATATCGATATAGGCGCGATTAGGATGGCCCACTTCCATCCACTTGCTGCCCTCACCGCCATTACTGAGCACTACCGCCATACCGCCCGGAAATTCGTCATTGCCCTTACGGGTCCAGCCAATGGTATTAGCATGGTCAAAGTAGTCGTACTGGTCGCCATAGGCGTAGGTTCGTCTAGCCTCTAAAAATTTGTCAATTAGCCACTGATGGCTGTCTAGCCAAATCTCGTAATCACCCCCATCTGTGCCTTTGTCCTTGTAGTGAGCGCCGTAGTAGTCTGCATAAAAGACGCAGGGATAGCCTTCGCGGCGTAGCAGAATCAGCGCGTAGGCCAAAGGCTTAAACCAAGACTCAACGACCGACTCTAGCGACTGAAGGGGCTGTGAGTCGTGGTTGTCTACTAAGGTAACGGCTAGCGTCGGCTGATCTTTCACCAAAGAACCGTCGAAAATGCTGCGCATATCGTAATTGTTGCCCGCTTTGCTCGCTTCTGAAAAGTTGTAGTGCAAAGGAGCATCAAATAAAGCGACATCACCCTCTGTCACCTCGATAAAGTGATGCAGCGCTTCGATTTCGTAAGACCAATATTCTCCAACCGCAAAGAGTCGCCGCCCACTGTACTTGCGGACGTGCCGTAGCCAATCAGGGAAAAATCCAGCCTTAACGTGCTTCACTGCATCGAATCGGAAGCCGTCAATATCTGTCAAATCCACATACCACTCGCCCCAGCGCAGCAGCTCCTCGCGCACTTCTGGATGACTAATATCCAAATCGCAGCCCATCAGGTAGTCGAAGCCGCCTTTTTCGAGATCAACTGCCTGGTCAAACAACTTTCCTTCAAATAGGTAAACCGCCTCAAACTCACCTTGCTCATAGGCGTTGTAATCTACCCCGTTAAAGTGCCACCAGTGCCACTCCAGCTCAGAATACTTGCCCTGCCTACCCGGAAAGGTAAAGTGGGTCCAGGCTTTGATGGTGACCATATCACCGATAGCTTCGTTGCGATTAGTAGGTGAATAAGGCGTTGCTTTGAATTCCTCTTCCTCGTCTCCACCCAGTTTGTGATTGAGCACGACATCGGCGTACACCTCTATTCCGGCCTGTTTGGCAGTTTTAATGGCGTTGACGTATTCGTCTTTGGTGCCGTACTTCGTTCGAGTTGAGCCCTTTTGCTCGAATTCGCCCAAGTCAAACATGTCGTAGACGCCGTAGCCGACATCGTAGCCGCCAGCCGTGCCCTTATAGGCAGGGGGTAGCCATAGGGAGGTAAAGCCCGCAGCCGCTAAGTCTTCAGCCTTTTCAGCGACCTCATTCCACAGGTTTCCATCTGGCTCGGTGTACCAATGGAAAAACTGCATCATTACGCCATTGGGTGCAGACATATTGACTAACTCTCCGTCGGGGATAGAAATGGATATCATCCGACATCATCGGATGAAAGGAAAAAAAAAGGGCATCTCTAAAGACACATTTCTCAATAACCAGATTTCGGAATTATAGACCTGAGGCGAGTAGCCGCGATCGCGCTTAATATCGACCTACAATTCAGATCTCAATGTGCAAAGGCGGTATCAATCATGTCACGGATTGTCTTAGTTGCTGGGTTCGAAGCCTTTAATGCCGGACTGTACGAGCAGGCCGCCGCCGCTGCCCGTCGCCCTGAGCTAGAGATTCAGGTATTTTGCGATCGCGATCTCACCACTCAGCCCGACACCGTTGCCGCCGCGCTCTCTGGCGCTGATATTTTCTTTGCCAGCCTAATTTTTGACTACGATCAGGTAATTTGGCTGCGCGATCGCATCGCACACATTCCCATCCGCCTCGTGTTTGAATCCGCCTTGGAGCTGATGGCCCTGACCCAGCTCGGCAAGTTTGCGATCGCGCCCAAAACAGATCCCCAAACGGGCAAGCAAAAGACAGGCATGCCCAAACCCGTCCAGTTCATCTTGAGTAAATTCAGCAGCGGCAACGAAGAAGATCGCCTTGCCGGCTACCTCAGCTTTCTCAAAGTCGGCCCCAAGCTACTGAAATACGTCCCCGCCCGCAAAGTTCAAGATCTGCGTAACTGGCTGATCATCTACGGCTACTGGAATGCCAGCGGCCTAGAAAACGTCACCGCTCTGTTCAACTATCTCGCGCAAAAGTATCTCAAACTCCCCGCCCTTCCGATTCCGCCGGTTGTTGAAACGCCCAACATGGGTCTGCTCCATCCCGACTACGACGGCTACTTCACCTCTCCTAAAGCCTTTATTCACTGGTATGAGAACACCTATACGCCAGACGCGCCTGCTAATCGAGTAGCCATTCTGCTGTATCGCAAGCATGTCATCACCCGCCAAGCCTATATTTCGCAGCTCATTCGAGCTTTCGAGCAGGCGAATTTAATTCCTGTTCCTATTTTTATTAATGGCGTCGAGGGGCATGTGGCTGTGCGCGACTGGCTGACAAGCGACTATGAACAAGTGCAGCGATCGCTTGATCACAAAGCCTGCCTATCGCTCTCTCCTGAGGCCGTCAAAGTCGATGCCATTGTCTCAACGATTGGGTTTCCGCTAGTGGGCGGTCCGGCGGGCTCAATGGAAGCCGGTAGACAGGTGGCCGTGGCTAAGCGGATACTCGCTGCGAAAAATGTGCCTTATTTGGTGTCAGCGCCGCTGTTGATTCAAGATATTCACTCCTGGACACGCAAGGGCATTGGCGGACTGCAAAGTGTTGTGCTCTACGCGCTCCCTGAGCTAGACGGGGCAATTGATCCGGTACCGCTAGGAGGATTAGTCGGCGATCGCATTTATCTGATTCCTGAGCGACTGAAGCGACTGACAGCGCGGGTGAAAAGCTGGATTTCGCTGCGGCAAAAGCCAGTGGCTAAACGCAAGATTGCGGTGATTCTCTATGGTTTTCCGCCAGGGTATGGGGCAACCGGAACGGCGGCGCTGCTGAATGTGCCAGCCTCACTGCTGAAGTTGTTGCAGGCGCTAAAGGAACAGGGCTATGAGGTGGGTGATCTGCCTGAAGATGGAGAAGAGATTATTGAAAAAGTGAAGCGCGCAGATGAGTGGATGCCCGGAAGCAATCACAGCGCGGATAAAGAAGCAGCAGAAGTACCCACAACTGTGAGTGCCGATCAGCTCCAGCAGTGGCTAGGCTACCGGCAAACCTCAAAGGTAGAAAAGCAATGGGGGACACTGACAAAAACGGGCATTAAGACGTTTAAGGAAGACTTTTTGCTAGGTGGGGTACAGCTAGGCAATGTGTGGATCGGGGTGCAGCCGCCTTTAGGGATAGCAGGCGATCCGATGCGGCTAATGTTTGAGCGAGATCTGACGCCGCATCCGCAGTACGCAGCCTTTTATAAGTGGTTGCAAAATGGCTTTCAAGCCGATGCGGTGGTGCATTTTGGCATGCATGGCACGGTGGAGTGGTTACCAGGTTCGCCACTGGGCAATACGGGCTACTCTTGGTCGGATATTTTGCTGGGCAACCTACCCAATCTCTACATATACGCGGCAAATAATCCCTCTGAGTCGATGCTGGCAAAACGGCGAGGATACGGCGTGCTGGTTTCTCATAATGTGCCGCCCTATGGCCGGGCAGGACTGTACAAGGAGCTGCTGACGCTGCGAGATCTGATCGCTGAGTACCGCGAAGACCCGCAGGCAAATGCGGTGCTGAAGTCGGCGATTAGCAAGCAGATTGTAGATTCGGGGCTAGAGGCTGACTGTCCGTTTACAGCGGCGCGAGAGCTGGGCATTGAGTTTTCGGCTGAGACGCTGCATTTGTTTAGCCAAAAGGTGTTCGATGCGTATTTGAGCGAGCTGTATCCCTATTTGCAAACGCTGGAGAATCGATTGTTTTCATCGGGTTTGCATGTGCTGGGCGCAGCGCCAACAGATGAGCAGCTCGATAGCTATTTGCAGGCTTATTTCGGCGATCGCTACAGTGAAAATCTCCAAGCGGCTATGAGCCAATCGCTCGCAATGGCACGAGGCGTGCAGTACGTCCACATGATAGAAGCCGATCCGCAGCTGCTTGAAGAAGCGCTGTTAATTCGCGATCGCCTATTGCAAACGCCCGATGAGCTGACAAATCTCTTGCGGGGGCTCAACGGCGAATATATTCTGCCTGCGCCGGGTGGTGATTTGCTGCGTGATGGGCCGGGGGTGCTGCCGACGGGGCGAAATATTCACGCGCTCGATCCGTATCGGATGCCGTCACCGGCTGCTTACGAAAGGGGGCGGGCGATCGCTCAAAACATTCTCACCCAAAACCTAGAAGAAACCGGCCACTATCCCGAGACGGTTGCTGTGATGCTGTGGGGGCTCGATGCGATTAAGACCAAAGGAGAATCGCTGGGAATATTGTTAGAGCTGGTTGGAGCCGCACCTGTAAAAGAAGGCACCGGCAGAGTTGTGCGATATGATTTGATTCCTTTAGCTGAGCTAAACCATCCGCGGATTGATGTGTTGGCCAATCTATCAGGCATTTTTCGCGACAGCTTTGTGAATATTCTAGAGCTGCTAGACGATTTGTTTTTGCGCGCGGCAGAGGCAGATGAGCCGATTGAACAGAATTTTGTTCGTAAGCACGCACTTGAGCTAAAGGCGCAGGGGGTAGAGAACGCTTCGGCACGGCTATTTTCTAATCCGGCGGGCGACTATGGTTCGCTAGTGAATGATCGAGTGGTAGATTCTAACTGGGAGTCGGCAGAGGAGCTGGGTAAGACTTGGTGCGATCGCAACACGTTTAGCTATGGCCGTCAGGACAAAGGCCAATCTCGCCCCGAAGTTTTAGACAAGCTGCTTAAGAGCACTGGCCGCATTGTCCAACAGATTGACTCGGTGGAATATGGCCTCACCGACATTCAGGAATACTACGCCAACACAGGCGCACTCAAGCAAGCCGCCGAAACCCGTCAGGGCCAGCGTGTCACCGCTAGCTTTGTCGAGAGTTTTTCAAAAGATACCCGTCCGCGAAAGCTCGAAGATCTGCTGCGCATGGAGTATCGCACTAAGCTGCTCAATCCCAAATGGGCAGAAGCAATGGCCGATCAAGGCTCAGGCGGAGCCTACGAAATTTCTCAGCGGATGACCGCGCTGATCGGCTGGGGTGGCACGACTCACTTTAAAGATGGCTGGGTGTACGAGCAGGCCGCTCAAACGTATGCGCTAAATCCTGAAATGGCGCAAAAGCTCAGGCAGGCCAACCCGGAAGCCTTTCGCAACATCATCGGGCGAATGATTGAAGCCAATGGCCGAGAGCTGTGGCAGGCAGATGAAGAAACCCTCAGTAAGCTACAGTCTCTCTACGATTTAGCCGATCAAGCCTTAGAAGGCGTGGCGACATAGTACAGCACAAGATGAAACGCGCTTGGCTTTGCTATGGGTTGCTATGCGGCTTAGGGGATAAAGTCGAGCTCAGTTGAATAGATTGGGCCAATAGCGCAGCCTGCGTGCGATCGCGCAAACCCAACCGACTCAAAATGCTGGTCACATGGTTTTTCACCGTCCCTTCTGAAAGGTAGAGCTGCTCGGCAATTTCACGATTGCTAGCCCCTTGCCCGATGTGGATCAAAACATCTTTTTCTCGGGGAGTGAGGGCGGCGACTTCAGGCGGTATGGCTGGGTTTAGGTCGGCTGCGGCTTTAGCGTCTGCTACAGCACCTGGCTGACTGCTCGCTTGAGCATCGGTAGGCGGCAGTGCGCCGATCATTTTTTGCACAATGCCAGGACCAAAGTGACTATGCCCTTTGGCGACTGAGCGAATGGCCATCGCCAGATCTTCTGAAGGGGTGTCTTTGAGCAAATAGCCCTGTGCGCCAACGGCCATCGCCTGAGCAATCAGCTCATCATCATCAAAGGTAGTGAGCACAAGCACTTTAATATCGGGGTATTGCTGCTTGAGCGCGGCGGTGGCTGCGACCCCGTCCATAACCGGCATTCGCATGTCCATTAAGATGACATCCGGTCGCTGTTCGGGCGATCGCTCAGCGAGTATATCTAGAGCCACCTGACCGTTTTCAGCTTCGCCGGTAACCGTAAGATCGCCCTCTAGAGAGAGTAAGGCGATCAGCCCTTCGCGGATAAGCTTTTGATCTTCGACAATCAGGATTTTGAGCAGAGGTTTTGAGCATAGGTTTTGAGCATAAAACGGGCTCAGGCAGGAGACGGCGGGACGGGCAGACTGACTTGAAGACGGGTGCCGCCAGGGTCGATTGGCATGGCCGTCGCGTCAGGGGAGCCTAAGCGGGTAGGGCTCGTAATAGTGAAGGTGCCGCCGATGGCTTGAGCGCGATCGCGCATACTCTGCAAGCCAAACCCCGTACGGGCTAAATTAGGATCAAACCCTGTGCCATTGTCTTCTATTGTGAGCGTGGCGATCGCATCTGAGTTCACCAACTGTAGAGAGAGTTGGCTGGCTTTAGCATGTTTGACAATATTGGTGAGTCCTTCTTGCACAATGCGATAGAGAATGACGTTGAGATTTGCGGGCAGAGGATGACTCAGGTGAATTTCTAGATGAATACTCAACTGGATTCCCAGAGATTCACAGCTGCTTTGGACGCCTTGCAATAGCCGCTCAATCGCCTTTTCCAACGTATCGCCTGCCAGCGGATCTTGCCTTAATGTCGCTACGGACTGACGCACCTCTTGCAGAGACTGGGTACCGAGCCGTTTGGCGGCTTGTAAAAACTGCTGAGCCCGGTGCGGATCTTTTTGAGAGAGCTTCAGCGCACTTTCTAGCTGAATATTAAGCGCCGTTAACGAATGGCCCAGCGCATCATGAATATCGCGGGCAATGCGGCTACGCTCTTGGTCCATTGCCAGCCTTTCGATTTCCTCCGCAGACTGGCGCAGATTTTGATTGGCCTGCTGTAGCCTTTGCTGGCTCTGCCGTTCAGTCAACAGCGCGTTGATAAGTAGCACAACCAACAGCAGCGACAGCCCGAACAGCACAATAAAGTTGAGCTGAAAGCTCATAATCAATTCCTGGAGGCGATGCTGGACAGGTGGGGGCAACCGACGACCAATGCCGGAGAGCGATCGCAGCCGAAACTGCAATCCCATCAAGAACAGCACAAACGCAACGCCAGTCATCGTCATCCGACCCACTAGCCCAAACATTAGGCAGCTACGAATCACCAGCACCAGATAGACAAACGGAAAGATCCGACCACCGTTAAAAGCCGCTGCCGAAGCTGGCAAAATCAGCAGTATCTGCCCCAGGGTATGACCTAGGCGCGGCAATCTGCTCAGCGGTAAATAAAGCCCCATCAGTCCAAAAATCAGCAGCGGCATAGCTGCCATCAAAGGCTCATACTCACTCCCAATAGGTGAAGGCGATCTGTTTCTGAGCATTCGAGCTGGCGGAGCTTCTAGCGCACTCACCACAGCGACAGCGAGCAGTCCCCATTCTATATAGAGCAAAAAGCGAAAGGGATGATTTTTTAGCTGGATGGCTGGAGCCATAGGTTAAAGGGCTATCTGGAAGGGTTAGCTGACACGTTTTGATCTCTAGTTTATAGCGTTACTCGGATGCATTCGAGTAACGCGAGTCGCTTGGCCTGCTGCTATGTAAGGTTTCCAGCAGACAAAGTGTAACTAGCCAAGCGACCAACACTATAGAGGGGCTAGCTGACCAGTCAGGGGAAATCATGACCAAAGTCATGGGTTAGATCGTGACCTTTGCGGCCTCTCAATCAGGGGCATCCTTACCTAAGCTTGAGCAGTAAACATAAGACAAGACAGGCGCTCACCTAACCATCTTTAAGAGCGATGTCGAGGCACAAACCACTCAACCTACAGAAAGAACCATGAAATTCAATCTCAAAACGATTTCTCTCGGCAGCCTAGCGGCCTTGGCACTGATTGTTACCCCCCTCGCGATGACTCATCAGGGCGCTCACGCGGAGGGCGGCGGCAATCACCAAGGGCCGCTTGAGCAGCTTGATTTGACAGAAGCACAATCTACTCAAATTGAAGCCATTCGAGCGGATGCGCGTAGTCAAATGCAGGCTATTTTGACGCCTGAGCAGCAGGCTCTCATAGACGCGAATGACGGTCAGCGAGGCGGATGGCGATCGCTCGATCTCACCGACGAGCAGCGCAGCCAAGTTCGGACCATTCGTGAGGCTACTCGTGAGGAAATTGGCGCGGTGCTGACCGATGAGCAGCGCCAAGAACTAGAAGCCGCACGCCAAGAAGGCCGCGGTCGGCACGGTGGCGATCACCTAGCGGCCCTAAACCTCACAGAAGCACAGTCCGCTCAAATCGAGGCTATTCGTATGGAGGCGCGTAGCCAAGCAGAAGCCTTGCTAACCGATGAGCAGCGGGCAGCTGTCGAGAGTAGTGAGTCGCCGCGTGAAGCGATGCGATCGCTGAATCTCACCGATGAGCAGCGCGAGCAAATGCGGGCTATTCGTGAAGCCTCTCGTGAGCAGATGAGTGCCGTACTCACTGAGGAACAACGTCAGCAGCTATCAGAGGGCGCACGTAGAAACGGTCCGGGTGGGCGTCTTGGTCAGCGGCAGCAGGAGGCTCAATAGATAGCTGATTGCCTTGATCTTCAGCAGCGCTAGGGCTTTACCTCAGTTGAGATTTGCCTGTTCTGAAATCTCTTTAGCGCGCTGAGCGGCTTTGGCTAGCTGCTGAACTTCTTCTAAGCTAGCCTCAGCAAATTCATCAAGGCTCTCAGCCATAGTGCCCAGAGTTTGAGTCAGTTGTTTGGCTTTAGCTATCTTTTCATCAAAAGTGTCTAAAGCCACCTCTGCCTCTGCAAACAAAGCTCTATATTCTTCCGGTGGATTGCTGAGCCAAGTTTCAAAGCTTGGTTTCTGCTCATCTATCTCTCTGTCTTTTGACTCTTGCAGCAGCGATAGACTTTTCTGCCAGGATACCTTGTACCGCATGTCCAAAGGTTTGATTTCAGCGTAGCGCGCTTTGAGTTGCCGAGTTGTTTCCACCTCAGCAATACGGTAAACCTTTGTTTTTAGCGCGGATAGCTTCATCATGAATCTTTTCAGACCAGCTTACGCCAGCTTGCCAAAGCCAAGTAGTTATATTTTTTGCGAGCTGTTGAGCTGTTTAGTCAGCCACTCATTTTTTGCCTTCAAGTCTTGGT
>JBAUIB010000016.1:0-3546 GCA_049680585.1 Phormidesmis sp. | reverse complement strand
TGCAAAATCTGTTGCAGCGTATACGCCTTCTTGTCATAGCCAAAGTAAAAAACATCGACAACAAAATTCGTCTGCTGCCACCAGTCGCGCAAATAGTTCAGCAGCGTCGTTTTGCCCGTACCGCCCATCCCCTGCAACAGCAGCACATTATGCCGCAGCAGCGCCTTCTCTATTTTCAATATTTCTAGGTCGCGCCCCACAAAGCCATACGCCGCTTTATCCGCCGAATCGGCGAACCGATAGCGGGCATCTTCCGCCTCGTAATACGCCTCTTCTGCTGCTGGCGAAAACGGCTGCAACTGCAAATCCACCGCCCGGTTCGCATACACCACTGGCAGCAGCCAATCTTCTAGATCCACCACCTGATTAAAATACACCCGCCGGTTTTTATCGTTATATAGCGCCTTGCGACCCAGCCGAATCGCCTCCGGAATCCCTCGCTCCGCAAACAGCTCTCCATACAGCTTTTCCATCATCAGCGCCGCAGCACTTACCGTCACGCTATAGCCCATCGCCACCACCATCTGCACCCCCGCCGTCATCAGCCGAGCACCCAGACTCGTTTCTCTCGCTTCAATCTCAGCGAGATCTTCGGTAAAGTTCTGGTCAGTCGTGTCGTTTTGGCTCAGTCCACGACGCTGTTTCCCCGACTGACAAGCATTCAAAATGCAAATCGGAATTCCCTGACTCGTCAGCAAATCCGCCAGCTCCTGCGCCTCCACCGGATCGGCCTGCCCCGGACTTTTTCCTTCCAAAAACAAAAACGCCTTCTCCCCGTCATAGGGCGCAATATCGTCCCGCCCATACCGCGCCTGATACAGATAGCGATTACTCTTTGCCCCGGCCCGATACTGCTCATAGCTCATCAGCCCACCATGCACATCAAAATGCACAATGTGATAAAAGCCCGCCTTCCGTTCTAAATGGGCAGCGAGCGCCTCAAACGTACCCGGTCGCAGCAGCTCCACATTCACTCGCAGCCGTCCCCGCGTAATTGCCTCGATCAAAGGCCGCGAAATCGTCCGATAGCCCACATCTTTTTCTTCATCAGGCCGCGCCGTCACCACCAGCAAATTAATCATCGGCGAAGGCTGTAAATCTACCTGCGTCGCCCCCCGCTGCAAACGCTTACGGGTAAACACTGCATCCACCGCAAATGGTCTCGGCAGCTTCGGATCGAGCAGCGCCTCCCAATGCAGCGCCTGAAAAGCAGGCGACTCCCCCTCAATCTCAATCTGCAAATTTGTCAGCCCTTCTCGGCAAGCCAGCTTATAGTCGCTATAAGCATCCGCATCCGCAAACACCTCACCAAACAGCCGCTCACCATAGTCCTTTACACTTGCCGCCGCCCGCTGCGCCTTTACCTGCTCATCAAACGGAAAGCGAATCCACTCTTCAAAATAAAACGCCAGCTCTTGCTCTTGCTTATCACTAAACGGATCACGCACCGTAATCGGATACTCCGATTGCCCATCGATCCTGACCGTCGCCGTAAACCCCTTAGTCGTCTTTTGCCCTTCGCGGATAGTAATGATTTTCATAGCAAGCAACAAATAGTCAGCAACAAATCGATCAGGAAATTAAAAAGAACGAATCTCATTCGTATCGCCGTCGTCGGATGCATACTCACAGAGAAGGCTCCGCCTACGTACGACGGCTAGCCACTTAGCCCTCAGAACATAACGGTTTTAGCGATCGCTCGTGTAGTGAGCTGAGTGGCCAAGGCTATATATTAACCTTCACTTCCTTTTTCGCCCTTTCCGCCCAAAATCCACAGCGGCATTCCCAATTCCCTCCGCGTATCTCTGCATAACGCAAAAAGCCTGCCAAGCTCGACCTTACAGTCTTTTCCTTGGCAGGCTCATCTATTGTTAATATGAAATCCGCCTATACAGGCATGATATGAAAAGATCGATAGGTTGCTAAGCAACCTGACACCCACCCCACCCTTCGGGCGCCCCCCCCGAGAGGGGCGCTACTCCACTCAATCGGTCAGAAGTAAATCCCCTCCTGCGGAGGGGTGGCCGGAGCGTAGCGGAGGTCAGGGTGGGTTCGGTGCGCCCGGCCCAATCAAACCCTTAAGACAAACCCTAAGAAAATCCTCAAGATCTCCCTCAACGCCGACAGCCTAAAAGCCCGCTTCCCGGAAAGACTGGTACGGCTTCTCCGCATGATACAGGTGACACTCAGTCGTAATTGACTTCATCAGCGCCCAGCTAAACTTGCGCTCAATGATGTGCTCGCCCCAGTTTTCTTTCAGGCTGGCGTGAACCTGACGCAAGTTGTACGAGGGAATGGCTGTAGAAACGTGGTGCGGGACGTGAACATTAATGTCATGGCAGAGGAATTCAATCCAGCGAGGATAGGTGCAGTGCACGGTTCCGGCTAGCTGGGCGTCGCCTGCGCTCCACTTGTCTTCTGGCTGAAAAGAGATCTCCGGAATGGTGTGGTGCACGATGGTAAAGGTGCTCATCCAGAAGTGATACACCATCCACGGCACCAGCCAGAACTTGACGAAGCCCCAGATGCCTGTCGTCGCAATCAAGACAGGAAAGAAGATCGCAGCAAAAACGGCGACCACTGAAATCGATAGGATGACTTTGGCGCGATCGCGCTGCTTAAAGTTTCTCAAATCAAAATGCAGCATCGCCCAATGGCCAATCGACCCGAGCCACCAAAAGTAGCCCCGAGCCGCCTTGTAAAGCTGTTGCATAGCCGGGTGCGTACGCTCAAAATCTTCCAAGTACCAGGGATACCAAGCATTGTCCACCTCCATTTTGTTGGTATGGATATGGTGGTGATCATGCAGTAAGCGCCAAGGATGAAATGGATAGATCAGCGGTAAAAAAGCAATATGCCCGACCAAATCGTTTACCCACCGGCGCTTAGCAAACGAGCGATGCCCCGCATCGTGACCAATCACAAAGAATCCAGTGAGCGCAGTGCCGGTAAAAAACCAGCTAAATGGGAGCAAAAATGCAGGCAAAAATAGGATGGCACAGTACCCGGCGATCACGGCTGATACACTGATCGCGACATGCTTCCAGGCTTTGGTTGTATCTTTTTCAAAATAGGCTTTAGGAATGCTCCTAACAATTTCTCCAAGCTGCAAAGATGCCTCTTTCGGCGATGGCTTAGCAGCAACAAACCTTTCTGTCGTAGCAGTCAAAAGTCAAAACTCCGTTAAGAAATCGAATTGAAAGTATATCCGCTCAGGAATGCCACCCCCTCAACGGAAAGCTTTAAAAGTCTTTACATTTATACCATTTAGGGGGAAGGCGCATCCGTCGAAATTCATCGGAAAGCGACCTTCCACGCGATCGCCACCTTTGCCTTTTTGCCATTACGATAAAGATCTCAGCCTGTTTAAGGCCACACTGTCTCCGCCTTA
Source organism: Phormidesmis sp. (assembly GCA_049680585.1). Lineage (GTDB taxonomy): Bacteria > Cyanobacteriota > Cyanobacteriia > Phormidesmidales > Phormidesmidaceae > Phormidesmis. Next base: position 155 of record JBAUIB010000016.1, on the reverse strand, counting down.
CCCTACTCAACTATGAGCCTCATCACCTTTCAATCTGTCAGCAAGGACTTTGGCATCAAAGAAGTGCTTACTGATGGCTCCTTTAGCATTGAGCCCGACGACAAGGTCGGCGTGATCGGGGTCAATGGCTCAGGCAAATCTACTCTGCTGAAGAT
>JBAUIB010000015.1:0-37327 GCA_049680585.1 Phormidesmis sp. | reverse complement strand
GACCGACACTGTGCCAGCGCTAACTGTCAATGAGAATTACGACTGGTACTTTTCTATCATTCCTGATCCAGAGGATCGCGCCAGCGATATTATCGTGCATGGTGGAATTCGGCGGGTTGATCCGGCTGAGTGGTTTGCACAGCAGCAGCTGGATGCTGCGATGCTGGATCGCCTAGTGGCGGTGAATCCCTTGAAAAAGGCGAGAATGCTCTATCAGCAGGCAAATATGTGGCACGACGCGATTCTAATACTGGATGAGCTACGCAAGGCCGATCCAGAAAATGAGGCGATCGCCGCTGAATGGAATTATCTGCTTGAGTCGGCTGGCCTGTCCCCCGTTGCCTATACCGCTGGCAGCATCTCTAGCGCTTCACTGACATATGAGAGCTTGGCCAAAATCAGCATCAACTAAATGGCATCTGCAGCCATCACCTCCTCGCTTCCCTTTCATTTTTTGAATTCTTAAGGAAGCGAGGGTTTAGTCTTTTTCGTAGGCAGCCCACGGGTGGGCGTCTGTTAATAGGGTTTCGGCAGCCTGCGCTGGCAGGGGCTTAGCAAAAAGATAGCCCTGTCCATATTCGCATTGCAGAGCTTGCAATATCTTCGATTGGCTGATCGTTTCAATGCCTTCGGCCACGACATCCATTCCCAAGTTATGGCCAAGGGCAATGATCGTTTTGACCAGCTCAGCTGTGCCGCCCGCCGCCTCCATGTCTGTGATAAAGGACCGATCTATCTTAAGGGTATCAATCGGGAAGCGGTGAAGATAGCTCAATGAGGAGTAGCCTGTCCCGAAGTCATCGATCCCCAAGCGCAGCTGTAGTGCCTTCAGCCTCAGCAGTACTTTAATCGAGGCATCAACATCGTCCATTACCATACTTTCTGTCAGCTCTAGCTTCAGGGCGCTGCGCTCCAATCCACTCTCTGTCAAGATACGGTCAATCTGCTCGACGAGATCTTGCTGTGCGAACTGCCGGCTCGACAAATTGACGCTGATAAAAGGGGCGCGATCAGGAAACTTCTGACGCCATATTTGGGCCTGCTGACAAGCGGCTTCGAGTACCCACTGGCCAATCGGTACAATCATTCCAGTGTCTTCAGCCACTGGAATGAACTCGCCTGGAAAAATCATGCCTTTTTCGGGGTGCTGCCAGCGAATCAGCGCTTCAAAGCCTGCTATTGTCATGGTCTTGAGGCACACAAGCGGCTGATAATAGAGTACAAACTCTTGGCAGGCGATCGCCTCGCGTAAGTCCGCTTCTAGCCATAGCCGATCAGATAGCTGCGCGCGCATGTCAGCTGCAAACACTTCACATTGCCCGCGCCCCCTGAGCTTTGCACGAGACATAGCGGTCTGGGCATCCCGCATTAGGTCTTCAGCAGTCAGCGGCTGGCTGATTCCTAGCTCGGCTATATAAAAAGAGATTCCTATACTGACGGTGGGAAAAAGTTTTTGGGCGTCTAAGCTGATGGACTCGGACATTTTCTGACTGAGCACTGTTGCTAATGCAACGACGTCCTCTGCTTGCGAAAAATTCTCAAGCAGGATGGCAAATTCTGCCCCGACAACGCGAGCGACTTTGGTGGTTGGTGGGAGGGTTTGTTGGAGTCGTCTCGCCATCATTTGCAGCAGGCAATCGCCGGCCTGCAGACCAAAGTTCTCATTGAACGTTTTGAATCTGTCAATGTCTAATAGAATAATGGCGGCTGACTGAGCTGGCTGTTGTTTTAGCCGCTTTTGTAGTTCCTGAGTAAAGCGGGCACGGTTAGGCAAACTAGTGATCGAGTCATAAAATGTTTTACGAAACGCTTTATAGGTAACGAGCCCGGCACTGGTTGAGACAAACGTGCAGGCCGGTAAGACAAAAGGCACCCAAACGGCTTGAGAAAACAGTAGCCAACTGAGTCCCGCTAGCCCGAGTAGTCCGGCTGTTGCGGTGAGCACAATGACTCGTAGACGGTTACATCGCCAGACAATTAAAGCGCCGCCTAGTCCCCACACCCACACCCACACGCCTTCTGCCCATCCAGGCCAACCCCCGATCAGAGGGCGCGTGTCAACCACGGCGCTGAGCATTTGGCGAGTTATCTGAGCGTGGATGACGACGCCTGCGGTCAATAGCGTATCTCGATTTCCCCGACTAAAAGGAGTATAAAAAAGGTCTTTTTGGCTAGGCGCTGTTGTGCCGATCAACACAATTTTGCCTTTGATCCAGCTAGGCTCGAACGATCCGGATAGAACCTGGCTAAGCGATAGGTAGCGCCCCACATCTTCAGTCGGGAAATAGCGCAGGATCGATTGATACCCGGTCGAATCAACTGATTGGTAGCCACCTGTATGATCGGTAATGCGGCGAAAACGGGTGTTCCCTATCTTGATCGCGTCTCTTTCAACAGTGACTTGAATCCCGGTGGGCGCTAAGAACTTTGCGACGAGTCGTAGTGAAAGTGAATGAAGCTGGCGATCGCCTAGCGCCGCAAACATAAAATTACGGCGCACAACGCCATCGGAGTCAACGACAAAATCGTTAAAGCCAACCCTGCTCTCTGGAACGCCGTGCGGAGAGGGCACTCTATTTTGGCCTAGATCATCTAACTTGGTGATGGTCACCACATTGTCACGCTGTAGCTGCGCAGCTAATGCTTCAGTGCCAGGCGCATGGGGGACATCTCGGTATATGTCTAGCCCAATGACTTGAGGAGAGTGCTGCTGTAGCTGCGCGAGTAACTGGGCAAATAGCTGATCGGAAAAGGGCCATTCTTTTTGAGCTTGAATGTCTTCTTCTGTAATGGTGACTAGTACAACCTGCTCATCGGCGGGGCTATCGGTAATGCTCTGCGCCGGATACTGACGCTGATAGTACGCCATGAGCTGGGTGAGTCGATCAAATGTCTTGAGCTCCATTGCTTGAAAGAAGCCTAGCTGAGCGAGCCCCATCATCAGCGTGGCGGTCATGCTGGCCAGTGCGATCGCCTGAGGCAAGCTACAGTCGCGGTTGATTCCATTGCGGTGGGTATTGTCGCAGCGGGATGTCCGCCAGCTTTGTACTTGCCCTCGTACTAAGGAAATCCGCTTTTGCAAGGAGGATAGTGTCTCTGCTCGAACGCTTCCTAAAATCTTAAGCACTAAAGTAAAAACCCAAAAAAACAGAAGCCAGCGCGTCAGCCACCCATGTTAACCACTTATAAGGTTCCCAAGCGTAGAAAAGGGTTGCATCACAGTCACTGTATCCACCGCATTATGCCTATCTTTTGCATCGTGCAGGCGCAATAGAGCTTAGTCTACTTGCAGTCTAGCGTCCATACGCCATTCCAGCTGTCGGGTGGGTTGTGTATCAAAGCTGTAAGGCGATCGCAATAAAGCCGCGCAGTTCTATCGTCTGGATAGCGTTGCACTATCTGCTCAAAGCAGCCTTGGGCAATTTGAAACTCGCCTGAACGATAGTGAACCATCCCGCGGCTGAAGAGTTCCTGAATGCGTTCAATCTTTTCAATGACGGTGGCTGGCTCACCATCGATCACATGGTAAAGATCAATCGGTTCACAGCGACCTTTGACAATCACCCGATCTAAAAAACGGATGCGATAGTTTTCTGGGTGGCATAGGAGTGCTGATGTGCGATCGCTAATGACCATTGAAACGCCGTAGAGCTTGGTCAAACTTTCTAGCCGCGCCGTCAAATTCACGTTGTCAGAGAACGCGTCGCCCTGCATTCTGGCCGACTCACCGACCATGCCCACCATCATGTGGCCAAAATGAATCCCGATCCCAACGTCAATGGGAGCAAACCCTTTTTCTTGCCGCCGTTGATTGTATTGCGCCACGCTGCGAAGCTTTGAGACACCCGCTGCGATCGCATCATCCACGCCGTTGGGAAAAACCGCCATCATCCCGTCGCCCAGATACTTCACAATGAAGCCACCCTGATTGCGGATAACAGGACTGACCTGCCGCAGGTAAGCGTTGACAAAATCAAAATTCTCTTGAGGGGTCATACTCTCAGAGAGTCTTGTAAAGGATCGAATATCTGAGAACATGACAGCCATCTCCTTGCTGACATGATCCCCGAGCTGAACATCGACAATGCTCTCTTTTTTTAAAAAGCGAAGATACTCGTTCGGGACGAATCTTCCATACGAATGGTTGGTTTTAGAAAGGCGCAGGTGAGATTTTATCCGAGTGAGGAGTTCATCTTTAGAGAATGGCTTTGTCATGTAGTCGTTAGCGCCAAAGTGAAAGCCAGTGATTAAATCAGAAACCTGATTTTTAGCGGTGAGCATGACCACAGGCAGCTCATGGGCCGGATACATTTTTCTGAGCTGGGCGCAGACTTCGTATCCCGACATGCGGGGCATCATCACATCTAGCACTACCAGATCAAAGATCTGGCCGCTCTTTTTACCTTCTCTAATCAGGGCTAAAGCCTTTGCACCGTTGAGGGCCTGGGTGACCGTATAATTTTCTAACGACAGTTGGTTTTTGAGCACTTGAACATTGATCGGCTCATCGTCAACAACTAGGATGTTGAACTTTTGGGGATCTAATGTCGCCGATTGGGTGGCTTTTGGGCGAAAGAGTTTGGCGAATGAAGGTGAAAGCTTAGCCCGCTGACGGAGCGATCGCAGTTGGCTTAGCTCGCTGCTAGGCTGGGCTTTAGAGGAGTGCGGTTGAGAAAGAGAATGTTGTTGTAGAGACTTTTGAACAGCAGCTTCTTGGCTGGCCGATAGTTGCTTTAAAGGAGAAGTGTCTGGCAAAGTCTTTGACAAAGATGAAGAGGTCTTTGTTTTGTCTGTTTTAAGCGTACTTTCTGCAATCGGCAAGCTAAAGGTGAACGTAGATCCCTCCCCAAGCCTAGACTCTACCCAAATCTCTCCCTGGTGAAGCGTGACTAAATTACGCGTAATAGAGAGCCCCAGACCGGTCCCGCCGTAGCTTTGAGAGGCATTTTCAATTTGTTGAAAGGGCTGAAATATCGACTCTAAGCGATCGCTGGCAATACCGATACCGGTATCTTGAATGGCGATCGCGATATGAGTGGGTGCCTGATCGGGAGCGGGATCTGTTCTAGTATCGTTAACCCACAGCTGGGCTGATACAGTGACATGGCCGTGTTCAGTGAACTTAATGGCGTTACTGACAAGATTGAGCAATATCTGCTGGAGTCGATTTTCATCGGCATACACCAGCGGTAAATTAGCTGGAATGTGGTTGATCAGCTTGACAGGTTTGTTTCCCATGAGGGAACGGCTGAGCGCTAGCACAACATCGACACTGGCCCGAATTCCGAGCACCTTGCGATGGAGCGCCAACTGCTGGTGCTGCAGCTTAGAAAAATCTAGAATGTCATTGACGAGGCGCGTGAGCCGGTGAGAGCTAGCAGCAATCATGGCCACATTTTGCCTTTGGACATCACTCATCGTCCCGGCTGCCCCATCAAGTAATGACTCAGCAATACCGATCATGCCGTTAAGCGGTGTTTTGAGCTCGTGAGAGGTATTCGCCAAAAACTGATCTTTAAGCTGGTCAAGGCGTTTGAGCGCTTTGTTTTGATCAGCTAACTGCGAAAAAGACAGTTGGAGCTGGTCGGCCACACTATTAAAGGCGGTTGCAAGGTTGCCGATCTCATCCTGGCTCTCGATCTCGATTTTTTGATCGAGCTGACCGTAAGAGAGTGCCGTGGCGGCAGCACTCAGGCGACGAATGGGTCTAGATAGGCGAGTTGAGAGAATGCCCATTGCCCCAGCCGCCACTAGCAGTGCGATTCCGGCAGTAGCGATAGACAAGTGCCGAAACAGCCGCACATCCTGTGAGAAGTCTGCATTGGGCTGTAGTAGCAGGACGCTCCAGCCGTTGGTTAACGTTTCGCTATGGGCGATCCAACGTTCTCCTTGGCTGTTGAAGGTGAGCGGACCGCTGCGGCCTCTTAGGAGCGATGCAACCGGGGGAAAGTGACTGAGATTTGGGAGAGTGGCTAGAGCCGCAGGCTGTCTGCCACTCAGATCTATTGGGTGGGTAGCAGAAACGTTCAGCAGCTGATTGAGGCGATGGCTCAGCCCCTGGCTAGCTTGACCGATAAAGGCAGACATAGAACTGGTGGCGACAATACGCGGAACGCTGGTCAAGCTGGGCTCCGGGTTCGTATTCAAGCTAGCCTGTAAATCGGCTTCTAAATTGGCCTCTAAGCTGCTAGCTAGGACCTGACCCTTGTCATCTAGTACTAATGCATAGCCCCTGGCACCCACTTGCATCTGATCGACGGCTTGCTGAACGTCATCGATCTGGGCTTCCATCATCACCACCCCTTCAACTTGAGTGGTATCGGGTTGAAGGATGTCTAATCGAGTAGCGGCTTTAGCGACTTCGGCCGCCATGGGTGCAATCTCTTCGGCTTTAGCCTGTTCAGCGAGCCCGATGGCCTGCCAGGTTAAAGGATCAACTTGGTCACCTAGAGACTCTTCCTGATTAAAGGCTAGTTTAAACCTACGAATAGCCTCGACGGTAGCCCCTTCGTAGATGCCGTCAATCGGCCCTGAGTAATAGTTTAAGCTTTGCAAACGAGTTTGCAGTTGGGCAACGGTGTCGTTGCGATCGCCCACAGACAGCGTCGGCTGGGACAAGATGGGCTTGGAGAAAAGCACCGTTGGCTCACGTTGGCTCGGCAGTAGGGTTGCCTGGCTATAGCTGCGATCACCCGTAACCGCTGTTTTAAACCAGTCCTGATGGCGGTAATTTTTGTGATGACGAGGGCGACTGCTCACATCGGCAACGACCTCACCTTTGAGATCCACAGTCACCATTGTGTCTACATCGATTTTGCGAGCCTGCAGAATCGAGAGCATGGTAGGCAACTGCTCATCGCGCTCCATTGTAGAGAAGTCAGCGCCAGTGCGTAAATCATCAAGTACCAATAAATTTCGCTCATGCCATTGGCTAATCTGCTTACCGAGATCGGTCGCCTTACTATTCATGCTCTGCTGTGCTTCAGCCCGGAGGACTTTATCAGCGCGATAGCTGGCATACCAAGTTGCGCCTAACAGCGGCGGTAAAATACCAAGCATGACCAGCGCCATCAGCCGGAGCCGAAAGCTTCCTAAAATTGTCGTTTGCACGGGTCTGTCCCTGAAATTAGTAAAGGCGCGACAGATGAGGTCGTTCGCAATCAGTGAAGGCGGAGTGAGGTCAATGCTTGCAGAGCCAGTGAGAATACTGACAACATTGAAGGGGATGATATAGCTAGGTGTGTTGGCAGATGCTGTAGAGATGCAGAGGATCGCCAGACTAAGTGACTAAAGTCACCTGTTTAAAGCCCATCTTTGCGTAAGATCCGAATAGTCGCTCGTTTTTTTGTTACAGCTGTGACCTCGAAGGGGTAAATGGCTGGCTTTAGGTGAGAAACTACAGGAATGCCTGAGTAGTCAACGGGCTGACAGTATCCTTCATATTCTCTTTATAAGGGTATTCATTCTGTCTTGCCGTATTTCTCTGTACATTCCGCCATTTAAATTGGCACAACCTATCGGTTTGCCGATCTGTTCTGAGGCTTACCTTTAATGGATGGCTTTTCCTGGAAAATGTCGCTCGAAACGTCACTTGAAACGCCACTCTCCCCTGTCGCTCCCAGCGTTGAACGGGCGGTGGCTATAGAAAGCACTCACCCATACGCAACTCCTTTTCAAAAAGCACTGCACAAAGCAGTAAGCCTAGTTGTTCACACGTTTAAAGGCGAGATCGAGCGTCAGCAGCTTTATTACCACAATTTATCCCATGTGCAGGCGGTGGCTAGGCGGGCGACGTTCATTTTTGATACGACAGTGCCTTTTTTTAAGCAGCCAGAAGATGAGCCGCATTCGGATAGAGCGCTGAGCTCACGTATTCAACCATTAACAACAGAGCCGTTGGAAACAGATTGGAGTAGGCAGCGGGAGTTGCTGTATCTCAGCGCGATCGCTCATGATATGGTTCAGCTATTTTTACCAGAGAGAACCCCTCACACGTCGCGTCAGCGTGAAAGCGGTCGCAGCGAGAGTATCACTTTTGATCGTCTGCTTAGCTTTATTGAGCAGATCAACAACCAGGCAACTGGTAAACCATTGTCTGAAGCTTCTATGGCCGCACCGTTCACTACAGCGGATGTGGAAATGATTCGTGAGGCGATTGATGCAACTGTCTGCGAGATTGATCCTGTAGATGGCGGTATCTATCAGCCTCTGCTTTACCAGCCTTTACTCTGCCAGTCTCCCCTTTATTCGACGAGAGAGCTCTCTTTACAGTGGCTGCAACAGTCAAAACAAAGGGCCGGACAGTACAATCAACAGCTAGTCGGCCAGCCGCTCAAACGACCTGCCCAGTCATCACTCTCTTTAGTCGCTCGCTGCTTGGCGCTCGCTGACATTGGTACGCTGGGAATTGACGGCATTGACGCCTATCGACGTGAGGGCAGTTTACTGCTACTAGAAGAAAATCTAGATATGGTTTCGTATCTATGCGGGCAAGTGAAGTTTAGCAAGGAGCTTCAAGAAGGTCTGAGGCAGCGGCTGCTCAAACGGGCTCGCTTTCAGGTGGCGTTTGCTAGGAGCCGTCTGGATCGACTAGATAGGGAATTACAAGGATTTCCTGAAGGCGCGATCGCTCTCCTCAAGCGCCGCGTCTTTAGGCATCTCACGCCGCAGACGATTGAAGTCCTTGCAGAGATCACACCTACCGCTGAAGAAACGTCTTTATCGACATTGCTAGCGTTCTTCCACCTGTCTGAATATTTGTAGGCAGTGCGATCACCAGCACGGGAACCGGGCTACCAGGGCAGTACATCACCATTTGAGTGCCAGAAGGTGCCCGTATTGTCCAGCGTCAGCGCGTCAATTCTAGCCAGTAGCCCTTTAACCGATTCGGCTGGAGAGATGCCGCTATCAGTAAAGTTGGTCATACCAGTGCTGACTAAACCCGGATGCAGGATAGCAACGGCGATTCCCTGGGGGTAGAGGTCATGTGAGAGCGATTTCCCCGCCATTGAGAGGGCGACTTTGGACATGCGATAGCCATAGGAGCCGCCAGAGGTGTTGTCTTCAATAGACCCCATTCGGCTAGTCATGATGATAACTTTGGGTATTTTATGATCGCTTAGCGCTAGCAGCGGCAGCAGAGACTGGGTGAACTTAAGCGGGGCGATCGCATTGATCTCAAACTGCTCTCGAATCCCGTCAACGTTTAGCTCCGTCAAACTGGACTGGCGATAAATACCGGCATTGTTAATCACGACATCTACAGGCGTACCCGCTAGCGCCTGCACAAGAGTCTCAATCAAGCGATCATCACTAATATCTACGCCTGTTTCTATTCTCACGCCTGCTCGCTTTGCCAACGCCTCTAGCTCAGATGAGCTTTGGCGACAGGTTGCGATCACCTGATCGCCTCTTGCCTGTAGCTGCTGGCAGTATTCATAGCCAATGCCACGATTGGCCCCTGTGACTAAATAAGTTGCCATATCTCCATCACCACCCGCGATTATAAACGGCCAAAAAACTACGTGATCTCTACCAGCTCTAGCTCAAAGGTTAGGTCCTGTCCGGCCAAGGGATGGTTGCCATCTAGCGTTACCATATCGCCTTGAATATCGGTCACTGTTACCGCCATTGCCGCGCCGTCAGGGACCTGCATTTGTAGCCGCTGGCCCACTGCCAACTCAAAGTCAGTAGGAATGTTTTGACGCTCAATTTGGGCAACCATTTCCTCGTTGTAAGCGCCGTAAGCGTCTGCATTAGGGATCGTGGTTTTGACAGATTCGCCAGGAGATAAGCCGCTGACGGCTGCATCGAATCCAGGAATCACTTGACCTGATCCGAGGGTAAACTCTAAGGGCTCACGAGCCTTGGAAGAATCGAATATCTGGCCACCATTAAGCGTGCCAGTATAGTGAACCTTAACAGTATCGCCTGCTTTTGCCTGAGCCATAGTGAGTGATTTTAGCCTCGTTATGCATGGACTTCAAAAGTTTAGACCGTTACGGCTCAGCGTGCAGCCTACAGCCTAAAATCTGACCTGATTGCCCTACGACAATCGTCTTAAACGCTTCTGTTTCTTTTGATACATTCTATTTTTTGATACACTTGTTAGGCGTGCTAAGCATCTACAAGGTATTGCGCCCGCTTGCTATTCACGCCGCGCTACAAGAACAGAACGAAGTCCAACGTTTAATTTTCTTTGCTTAGCGCATCCCAACATCTGCTGTGTACCTAATGTGTACTGGCAGAGAACGAAGGGTTTGTTTTTTGTTCATAAGGTGTTGCCTACCTGCTTGTGATGAGCAGCTTGGGCAGACACTCAATTTTCCTTTTCGAGTTTTTACGTGTCTAATCGTCGCCCTGAAAATCGCTCTGTTAATTTACTTATTCGATCAGCTTTTATGGTGATGCTGATTGTCTTTGCCTACAGCCTACAGCTCTTTAATAACGGTAGACGAAGGGGACAGATGTCTCAGCTTCTACCCCCTGCTTTGTCTACTTCGCTAGGTGTGAGCGAGACGCGTTGGCAAAAGAGCATGCTGTTCTGGAGTCGAGCCCTGCAAAATCAAGTGCTGCAAAACGAAACGGTTCAAGACGACTCGCTTCAGAGCAGATCACTTCAGCGCCGCAGTCCATCTCAACATCAGTTTCAAAACGGAGATATTATCTTTCGATCAAGCAACACTTGGCTAACCAACGTGGCAGGACAGTTTGCCTCACCGTTAACCTACTCACATGTGGGTATCGTTACCGTCGATGGCGCTCAGATGACAGTGGTACATGCTTCCATTGAGGGAGACTCAATCGCCCAAACGCTTGGCAATCCGGTTATAGAAGAGCCGCTGGCTGACTTTTTGAAGCGGGGGAATGCGACCCATGCGGCTATTTATCGACTAAAAGATGCCACAACGAAAACGCAGCGGGCGATCGCCAAAGCCGCCCATGCCTATGCTAAAGCCGCCATCCCTTTCGATTCCGGGTTTGATTTGGCAACAGCCGACCGCGTGTACTGCAGTGAGCTGATTTGGCGAGTCTATTTAGAGTCGGGCATTGATCTGGCTGACCAGGGGTTAGAGAGCTTCGATTTTCCGTTTTCAGGCCAGTATTTGACCCCCGACTCGCTGGCTGAGAGCGTGAGCTTGACGCCTGTGTATCAATTCAACCAGATTCGCTCTGCCCGGTCCTCGTACTAGACTAGAAAAGAATTCAGAGAAGTAAAGATTCCAATAGCAAGGTGCTTAACCCCATGAGGATGCGAATTCAGCCGTGGCAGATCGCTGTGCTAGTCGCGCCGATAGCCCTCATCGTTGTGTTTCTGTTGGTGGCTGCTGGTCAGCAAATTCGAGCCTGGGGTATCAACTGGATCTGGGCGGTTGTGGTTTTTGTACTGTTGGGCTGGCGGTGGCTATTGGCCCGGTGGACTCAGCCAGCGATCGCTCAAGCAGAATCCATCATTTCTGAAGCGACTGCTGAAATAAAAAACGCTACCCATCAAGCAATTGCGGCAGCAAATAAGAATGACAATCTTGGCAATAGCGATTCTAAAACGAGTCAAATAGAAACCGCCTTAATGCAGACGCTGCAGGCCGCCCAAAATGACCTGCCAGTATGGGATGACTGGTCAACCTTTTGGCAGCGCTGCCTGTCGCTAGTCACGGCCATTTCCCAGATTTATCACCCTGAAGTCAAGCGGCCTTTGCTCAACATATACGTGCCTGACGCCTACGGACTGATCCGCGGCACGGTAGACGATACCGATCAGATGATGCAGAAGCTTTCTCCGGTGCTAGGCCAGGTTTCTGTCGGCCAGATGGTAGAGGGCGTCGAAATCTACCGCAAGCTAGAGCCGTCGGCCAAAAAGCTGATCAAGGCGTTTAACTGGGCGCAGTGGGCACTGAACCCAGCTGCGGCAATCGCCCGACAGACCAGCGCCAGATATGCAGACCAAGCCAATCAGCAAATTGTGCTAAACCTCAGCAATATGCTGAGAGAAACGGCGCTGCGTAATTTGGCGCAGCAGTCCGTCTCGCTGTACGGCGGGGGCGCAAAAGTAGCCTTAACCGAAATCACAGCGACTGCCCCAGTAATGGTAAAGGCCAAAACGCAAACCCTGCGAGACATTTTGGCACAGGCCGAGCCGGCCGAAGTCGTCGAACAACAGCCCGTTAATATCTTGCTGGTAGGTCGCACCGGGGCTGGCAAAAGCAGCGTGATCAATACGCTGTTTCGCTCTGAGCAAGCGGCGGTAGACGTATTGCCGAGCACAGACAAAATTCAGAGCTACCGATGGCAATGGCAAGAAGGACTGGCCCAGCAGCCCCTTGCACCGCAGAGCTCACAAACAAACTCTGGTACGGATGAAGCCCTTGTTCTGTGGGACACGCCAGGATACGAGCAGGTTTCGCGGACTGATTTGCGCACTCAAGTGATCGACTATGCCCAAAAAGCCGATTTGCTACTGCTGGTGACCCCAGCACTGGATCCGGCGCTGCAAATGGACGCAGACTTTTTGCAGGCGATCCGAGCTGACGTTGATGATCTACCAACGATTGCGGTAGTCAACCAGGTCGATAGGCTCAGACCCATTCGTGAGTGGAGCCCGCCTTACTACTGGCAGGCAGGTGCCTGGCCTAAAGAAGTCTCTATTCGTGAAGCGGTGAACTATCGAGCAGAGCAGCTCGGCGAGTTTTGTCAGCAGGTGCTGCCGCTGGTGACTCGGGAGGTTCAAAGTCAGAGCCAGAGCCAGAACAAGGAACGAACAGCTTGGGGCGATCAGGCATTAGCTGAGGCATTAGTAAAGGCGATCGCCCCAGCCAAACAACTGCGTCTAGCCCGATTTCTTCGCAACCAAACCGCTCGTACGACGGCAGCGGCCAAAATCATTGATCGCTATACCTTTCAAATGACCACTACTGAAGGACTCGCTAAGCTGCTCAAGAGCCCAGTACTTCAGTTTATTTCCACCCTGACAACCGGCACGCCAGCCCTGGGCGTTTTACTGTCTGAGAAGATTCCGATAGAGGACATGCCAATTGTGCTAGGCAAGCTGCAAATGGCCTACGATCTTTTCTCTCTTTTGAGCGAAGGGGTAGGTGCAAACAAGGTGGCGACTGCTGGCTTCGACTTGCTAACTCTATGGCCACTGCTGTTACAAAACAACAATAGAGTCGCTGCCGATAAGCAAGCTTGGGCCTTAGGCCATGCTCTCACGGAATATTGGACACACAATACTCCTGTTAGCGAGATGGAAAACCGGATTGCCTTTTATCTAGAAAAGGCATAGCGGCGCACTAGGCTGCGTAGGGCTTTACTGGTTTTTTGGGCGCTTAGATTTAGCTGCCACTGTAGAGAAGGAAGCGCTATGCAGCCCTCAGCAACTAGCGTAGTGCTGTTGCTGAAAAGTGGCTTATAGCTATCTGATCCTTTTCCCAAATCGACTGTATGCATTTTCCGAGAGGCTGCATCCTCGATCATCGAAATCAGCAGCAGCAGACCCGGCGAGAACTTACTGAAGCGGTGATCGTAGGAAGGTAGCCAGTAGTGCCAAACGTCCGCTGAGCGCATGCCCATATGTGCAGCCACTAGCTGATCACCTGCATAAAGCGCCGACAGCAGACCTGCAAACCCGTCGCTCTGAGTGGCGTGAATGCGCTGAATGAGCGATCGCGTCCAATCAAGCGCAAAAAGATCATCGAGCCCAGTGCGTTCAAACTGTTGAGATTTCCACTCTAAAAGTTGCTCAAGGACAGCCGAATCACTCACATGCGCTTCGTAACGCAGTGGACCGACATCTTTAGCTAGTTTGCGGCGCTTACGAGCCATCCCTTTGAACCGACCGCTGTTGGTTGTTAGCCGATCAGCCATGTAGGCATCGTAGCCTGCTGTGATATCAATCGCCGCCGAGGGCAGTACGCTGCTATAAGCATGCTTATAGCTAGCTTGTGAGGCCAGCAAGTGATCGAAGTGCCATCGACTCAGACCACACTGCTGCAGCAACATTTGGGTATCTAGCTTATGGACTTGCTCGAAGTCTTGGCTGACAATTAGCCCCTGAAAATCGGTGAGAGAAGCCGCTATTGGGTAGGCAATTTTTTGCTTGGCACCACACCAAAATGGAAAAAACCCAGCAATACCCGCCTCTGCCTGCATCACTGCTACATAAACACTACCTTGTGAGCTATCTCGGGCCGCTGCCGTCAGCATCGTAAACTCAGGGCAAAAATAAGGACTGCTTAATGCTCGATTGTTTGCTTGAATAGTCCGCCACACCGCAATGTGCTGCGGGCTCAATTTACGTGCGAGCAAAACATCTACTTTCATGAATTTAAGTGCCTGAATGCTAAGTGCTCCAGGAATAATAGTGAAAACTAACGAATGGCAAACGGGGGGCAATATAGTCTCAGTAATGCCTCAGTAGGGCTGAGTCCAAATGCGCCTAAACAAAAACTGAGAAACATCTGGAAAGCCGCCGTTTGTCCAGGATTTGAGTATCCACATAGACTGAGGCGCTTCTAATCGCGGCAAAGCATAGCGCGAGGTGTCAGATCTGACAGCCGGGTCACTATCGCTGACAGCTGCGGCAGAGCGCAGGCTAGTTGCGGCGACGGCGGCCTGTGCCTGACGGTTGTAGCGATTATAGGGAAAGGCTAACAGCTCAGGGCGGGTCCCGGTTGCCGCCAGCATATGTTGAATAGACATTTGCATTTCTTGAGCCGTTTTATTAGGGTGTGTGCTCAGATCGATGTGGTTGGCTGTATGGACACCGAGGGTGATGTTGGGGTACTGCTGCTGCATCTGCCTCACCTCATCCCAGTTCATGGTGAGTCGCGGTGGATACGCGGTGGGGGCTAGCTGTGAATCGATCGTGGCTAGCAGAGACTGACGCTGCTCTACGCTAGCTTCGATCAGATAGCTCGCAATGGCAGCGTAGGCGGCTTGCCTTTGCACTTTATCGCTCAGTGTCCATTTGCCAAGCTCATCTAGCATGAGTCGATGCTGAGAGCGAGCGCGGAAAGCTGAATAAAGGGTGTCAATCCACTGATTTTTGCCAGTCTCTATGTAGCTTGTTGCTAGGTACAGCGTTGCTGGCAAGTTGTATTTAGCTAAAATAGGTGCGGCAACAGTCAGGTTATTGAGGTAGCCGTCGTCAAACGTAATGGCAACGGTTCCTTTGCGAATCGGCTCGCCACATTCTAACTGTTGCGTCAGCTGTTTAATAGAGACTACGTAGCGAGAATTGGCTAGAAACGCCACCTGTTTCTCAAAGTCGTCTGCTGTCATGCAGTTGCAGGGATCTATCCACTCGCTCTCGTGAGCAGCCGGAATGCTGTGATACATCAAGATAGTGGCTGCGCCCTCATGCTTAAATCGAGCGTACAGTGAGGAGAGCCCTGACCAGTAAGACAGCAAGTGAAGCTGCTTGAGCACTCGATCCTTCAAGCTGAGTGACGGTAGCGTATCAAGCGGAAGTAGTTCTGCTGTAGTGTTTGGTATAGCAGTGCTAGATAGCATGATATGACTAGGTGGCATAGCGTTGTCGAAATCCGGCGGATTAGGTAGCGCAAGCGGAAAAGCTGATATGTCAGCTTCTCTACACTAGGGAAGCAGGCCGTTACAGCCTACCTCTATAGGTTGAGAGGCTGTTTTTCTACCAAATGTTCCACGAGCTATAACAATGCAGATACTTCTGTTGTTTCTGTAAAGTTACCGGCATCGAGCCAACAACGCTCGATGCCGGATGGTGACTTTCGTTTAGATTGCGGCGACCATAACTGAGTCGCCTTCCACTTGTACCGTCCACTGAGTTAGCGGTTCACTGGCAGGCCCATTGACCACGCTGCCGTCAGGGTTAAACTTGGAACCATGACAGGGACAGGCAAAGAGATCTTCTTGCCAGGCGACGCTGCAGCCGTTGTGAGTGCATTTGGCACTGAGGGCGATGAGTGCTGCCGGATTGCTCGGATCTGCAATTACGATGACCGGCTCCCCAAGGGCTTCGTCACTGCTGAGATAGCCCTGCTGCTCAAGCTCGGCGGTCGTACCAACTGAAACGAAGTCTTTTGCCGGGGTATCGCCGCTTGCCGTAGAGCTATCGGCATCTGTGCCTGAAGGATCTTCTGAAGTTTCGACCTCGGGCTTGGGTGTGCAGGCAGCGATCGCGACTGGCAGAGAGGTGGCGATCGCCCCTACCCCTATCCAGTTGATAAATTCACGGCGTTTCATAAATAGCCCCCTCGTAACTAGTGTGCTGAGAATATCGCAGTCAGCGAACAAAGCGGTCAGTATGTAAAGAGGTGTTGACATCTCAACGCACAAGCCGATTGCTTTGAAAAGAAGCGAATGAGATAGGATAAAGACAATTTAAAGACCGTCCATGCATCGCAAGGGAACATTTAAGCAACTTCAGCAGCTGATCGACAGACGGGTTACAGCGGCTAGGCGACTGCGCCAGCATTGGTTATCGTCTCGAGATGCGTCAAGTCCTAGACTTTGGTGTGGGGCTTTAAGTATCGTGCTGCTGGCATTTCCACTGCCGCTATCAGTCGGTATCGGCAGCACGAGTGCGCTTGTCCAAACTGCAAATTTGCTGGCGCCGTCTGCAATCTTGCTCGCCCGTAAGGACAATACCGCCCGTAAAGACAATGCTACCCGTGAAGATAATGCTGATAGTTTGCAGGCGATCGCCCAAGCTCAAGTTGTTTATCTCGGTGAAACCCACAGCGATCGCGCCGACCATGCTGCCCAGCTAGAAATTATCCAGGCGATGGCTGAGCGAGGCGAGGTAGCGATCGCCTTGGAGATGTTCCAGCGACCGTTTCAGGCCCAGCTAGACGCCTACATAGCCGATGAGTTGAGCGAAGCAGAGCTGATTGTCGAAAGTGAATATGAGACCCGATGGGGCTTCGACTGGGAGCTTTACGCGCCGATTTTACGCTATGCCAAAGCGAATCAAATTCCATTGATTGCGCTCAATACGCCCGCCGAGGTGACTCGCCAAGTTGCCCAAACCGGACTAGAGAGCCTAGACGGTGACGCGCTCACGCATATCCCGCCGCTGGCTGATATTGATACGGGCAATGAAGCCTATCGGACTTGGATGAATGATGTTTTCAGCGCTCACGCGGGTGAGGGCCACAGCCTTGACTTTGAGAACTTCTTTGCAGCGCAGGTGCTGTGGGATGAAACAATGGCCGAGCGCGTCGTACAGCAGCTAGAATCAGAACCCGCGCGGCAGGTGATTGTGCTGGCGGGCGAAGGACACATTGCCTATGGCTATGGCATTCCTAGCCGGGTGATGCGACGGGTTCCTGACATTAAGCAAGTCAGTGTGCAGCTGCTAGGGGCCGACGAAGCCACCCGAGCCGGGCTGGCTGATTTCTTCTGGATAACGGACTAGCGAGCAAGGCTGGGCTCAGCTGCTTTAGAGGCTCTGAGCTGGCCGCAGGCGGCGTCTTTTTCAAGGCCGCGTGAGTAGCGGACGCTGACGGCAATCCCTTTGTCTTTTAGCTGCTGTGTGAACGCCTCTACGCGCTGACGGCTAGGGCGCTGATAGTCAACTTCGCTAATCGGATTATAGGGAATTAGGTTGACGTGGCTTTGAAAGCCACGCAGTTCGCTGGCTAGCTCTAGAGCATGTTCTGGCTGGTCATTGAGCTCTGCTAAGACGATATACTCGAAGGTCACTCGGCGGCCAGTGAGCTTAACGTAGTCGCGGCACTCGCTGAGCAACTCAGAGAGGGGATACTTCTCAGCGCTGGGAATGAGCTGGGTGCGCAGCGCCTGGTTGCTGGCATGCAGGCTGACGGCAAGAGTGATTTGCAGGCGTTCTTCAGCCAACCGGCGAATGTGACCCGGAATGCCGACAGTGGAGACGGTAATCATGCGCTGGCCAATGCCAATGTCTTGATTGAGCGATCGCACCGCCTCCACCACGTTATCCGTATTCAGCAGCGGCTCGCCCATTCCCATAAAGACAATATTGCTCACCCGCCGCTGAAAGTCTTCCTGGACAGTCAATACCTGATCGACAATTTCGTAGGTTTCTAAGTTGCGAGCAAAGCCCCCTTTGCCTGTCGCGCAAAAGTCGCACCCCATCGGGCAGCCGATTTGCGAGGACACACACACCGTCAGCCGCTTGTCAGATGGAATGCCAACCGCTTCGATAATATGGCCGTCATCTAATCGCAGCAGATACTTGACAGTGCCATCGGGGGATTCGGAGCGGTAGTGGAGGTGCGATCGCCCCACTGGAAAATCAGCGACCTCAGCCCGCCACTGTTTAGAGAATACCGTCACTTCATCGAGTGAGCGAATACCCTTTTGATAGATCCACTGATGTAGTTGCTTACCTCGGTAAGCAGGCTGGCCTTGCTGCGTCGCCCACTCGCTCAAAGACGCTGCCGAGCGTCCTAGTAGTGGTATTTTTATCGGTGCACCCATACGGCTTGACCCCTCTGTAGGGCCCTATAAAAGACTAAGCAGCGATTGTAAAAGACAAGAGCAATTATCAAAGCTCAACTTCGCTTAACCGGAGGCATCCCCTTCATTAATCAGATCCACGAGTCCCTCTGTCAGAGCCTTGGGATCCATAAATAGCACCTTGGAGTTGTCGCTTTCACCCAGCTTTAAGTTAGCCGCGACATAGCGCTGCGCCAGCAAATATTGCAGGACTTCTTTGCCGTTGCCCGTTGCTTCTAGGGCCTGAGACAGCAGCCGCATAGATTCTACATCTGCCTGTGCCTCCGAGATCTTGGCGCTTTTCGCATAGGCCGCAGCGCGCTCTTTTTGCATCGCATCTAAAACATCTTGAGGCGGATCGAGCTTTTGAATTTCGACTCGATTCACCTTCAGGCCCCAAGGCGCGGTGGCCTCGTCCAAGACATCTAGCAGAGCGCGGTTAATGGTCTCGCGAGAAGAAAACAGGCTCTGAAAGTCCATTTTGCCCACCTCAGAGCGCAGCGTCGTGATCACCAGCTCCTGCATCGCAAACTCAACGTCTTCAATTGCGTAGTAAGTGCGCTCTAGGTTGTAGATACGCCAATAAATGATCGCATCGACTTCTAAATCCACGTTGTCTTTCGTAATGGCTCTTTGCGGCGGGGTATCTAAGGTTTGCTCTCGCAATGAGTCTTCAAGCACCACCGTATCTAATAAAGGCACAATGAAATTCAGTCCTGGCGCAAGCGTGCCTCTATATCGACCCAACCGCTCGACAAGGGCTGCGTTTCCTTCTTTGACAATACGCACTGAGCCGACACTGTAGCCAACGACCAGAAACGAAAGGATGGCCAAGATTGACGAAAACATGGGGTTGACTCTTGAAGGGTGTTTTCTAATTAGCACGTTTGCCAGAGAAAGTATATGCCTATCTTTGGGTCTGTGACCACTGAACCTGATGTATTTCTGTTTCAGTGAGCTGACGGCTTCAAAGGCAACTCCACGATAAAGGCGGTCTGGTTATGGTCGCTCTCCACTCGAATAGTGCCTTCAAGATGGCCAATTAGTTTTTGCACGAGGGCAAGGCCCAATCCGGTACCGCCTTGTTTCCACGGATCGGCGCTGGGCACGCGGTAAAACTTATCAAAGATATGCTGACGCTCGGCGGCGGCGATTTCAACGCCTGTATTGATAACGCTAAAGCACATGGTGTCTTGCTGGCCTGCGACGGCAATGCGAATATCATGACCCGGCGGGGTGTATTTGCAGGCATTATTGATCAGCTCTGCGAGCATTCGCTCAATACTGGCTAGATCGGACACCAGTTCGGGCAGTTTTTTCGGGATGTGTAAGGTTAGGGTGAGCTCTCGGCTATGAGCTCTCGGTTTAAAGCTGTTGACCAAGTTGGGCAACCAGTTAGTGAGCGCAATGGGCTGAAGCATCATGGGATGATTGCCGACATCCAACCGCTGCAAGTCTAGCAGGTCGTTGATCAGGCTAATTTCTCGTTCACATTCTTCTTTGAGGATGCGGTAGTAGCGGGCGACTCTACCCTGTTCTATCAGCGGCTTTTGGAGCTCGTTGTCAAGGTCGTGCTCTTGGTCGAGGGTCACCCCAAGTAGCTGTAAGGCAACTCGCATACTGGTTACGGGCGTACGCAGCTCATGGGATACCGTACTCAAAAAGTCGTCTTTGAGCGTGTTGACGCGCTCTAGCTCACGAACTTGAGACTGTGATTCCTGATAGAGCCGGGCTTGGCGAATAGCGATCGCACATTGATTAGTCACCTGCTGTACCAGCCGAATATCTAGCTCGCTGAGACTATCGCTAGCGTCATTAATCAGCCACAAATCGCCCAAGACATCGCGATCATCTTCGATAGGCGCAGCGAACATAGACACTCGGCCCCGCTCCGGGTTGGGAAAAATGGAGCAAAACTGTAGATACTGCCCTGCTAGCAGGTGGTGGTAAACCTCAGAGTATGCCTCCATTTGTGACACTCGGCCTCGCATCGGTGCCAAGCCTGCGGAGCATTCGTAGTACACCGTAGAGGTGCCTTGCTCTAGGTCATAGAGTGCCGTGTTGGCCGCCTTAATATTGAGCACCTCAACGAGTTCATCAACAGCAGTCTGCAAAATTTGCTGCTCATCTAGGCTGTCTCGGACGCGATCTGTAATGCGCTTCAGCGTGGATTCTAGAATGAGGGCGGTCTCGAGCTCTGCCTGATTTTCCTGTAGCTGTTGATGAAGAGATTGATTGTGCTGCTGGGCACGCGCCAGCTCAGTGATATCTTGCAACGTATTCACCAGAGCCGGTTGGCCTTCTATCTCTATCAGCTGGCGATGGCTCAAAATATGACGCTCCCCGACAAATGCTTCTTTCCAGGTGAGGCTAACCGCCGCCGTTTGCTGAGTGGTAAAGAAGGCTTCGTCTTGTGCCTGTAGCTGCCGCGCAACCTGCTGGGGCAAAAAATCGGTTTCACAGTTGCCGATCATGGTCTGCTGCTGGCAGCCGAACAGATCAGCCGCCGCCTCATTGACGTAAATCCACTGATGTGCGGAGTTTTTGATGTATACGGGCTGCGCGATCGCACTTAAGAGCGCAGACATCGACACTGGCCCAGACTGGCTAATCAATAGGCTCATTACGCAATTTAACGGATGTCATATAAAAATAAGATGCCCTTTTGACTTCTAAAAATACACGTCATCGTCGATCGAGTGCGACTATATTCGCGCCAATGCAGCTTTGCGCTCATCGCCTGTCGGCATATTTTTTGAATATTGAGTTTAAATCTCCAAATATTTTGAATCTCCGAATATATCGATAAACTACCAATGTTATTTGCTCTGCGCTGTCCTCTCTATTGCCCTTATGTCTCTATCACCGCTTCACATCGCTGCTCTGATTTCCCCAACTCTGGCGCTTGATAGCGCCCTACACGCCACCGAGCCTTTACGACTAGGGGTAATGGCATCGGGTAGCGGCAGTAACTTCGAGGCGATCGCCATAGCCATTGCGAAAGGAACGCTCAACGCCAAGATTGAGGTGCTGATCTATAACAATCCAGGCGCTACGGTCGTCGCGAGAGCCGAACGGCTGGGTATTCCTTCCAAACTACTTGATCATAGAGCTTATGATAGCCGGGAGGCACTCGATATTGCGATCGCAGAGGTGCTGACATCCTACAGTGTGGAGTGGGTCATCATGGCAGGCTGGATGCGCCGGGTGACTCAGCGGTTAATTTCTGCCTTTCCCAACCGTATTTTGAATATTCATCCGAGCTTGCTGCCTAGCTTTCCAGGGCTTCATGCCGTAGAGCAAGCGCTAAACGCAAAAGTAAAGATTGCTGGCTGTAGCGTTCACTATGTAGAGCTGGCCGTCGATAGCGGCCCAATTATCATGCAGGCGGCGGTGCCTGTGCTGCCAGGTGACAGCGTGAGCGCTCTACAGGCGCGTATTCAAATTCAAGAACATTGCATTTTCCCGCAGGCGATCGCACTCGCTGCACGTGCATCAAAGCCTCAGGTTTAATAGCCTCTTGAGCAGTTTGCCGGCTAAATCCTATCTGTCAGAAGATTAGAGAGATCGTAGACAGCAACAACACGTATAGTGAATACACTCAGTTGATTATCTTCGAAAAAGAAAACGAAGAAGGGATGAGAAAAGCTAGATGAAACTATCTAAAAAACAGTTCGCGAGCGGCTATATTTAGCAGCAAGTGCCGGACAAATAGTTGTTATTACTGACTATGAACCACTTGATTGTCTATCCTTTTTACAATATTCGATTCATCCAAATTCGTTTGACCGATAGTTGCGATCTTACTTGAATCCCCTTTATTTGGGCGCTTTCACGGATAGATCTCTATACATTTTGCAGAGATATATTAGATTGAATAGTTTTTTGACGACTTGATATATCAAGTTAGATTGCTGCATTTTACTCTGTTCACTCACCTCTGTATTTTTCTGGTTAGAAGTGTTGTTGAGCGCCTTGACTTGTTTGATTATTTCTCAATTACTTTCCGGAGTAGGATATCGACTTTAAGAAGGTAGAAAGGTGAGTCGTTAGGGCCTAATTAAAAATGTTTGGAATGTCGAGTTTTAAGTCTAATTCAAGTAGCCTTGAGTCGCTAGTCCGGATCGCCGTAGCCAATGGTGAACTAGCACCCGGCGTTGCCGCTCAGATCAACCGCTACCGCACTGGCAAACTAACGTGCGAGGAACACAGGTTATTAGCTATTTTGGACGATGCCATTGCTGATGGCTGTATTGCCCCTATCGAAATGAATCCGATGAGCAGCCGCCGTCAGGCTACTTATCGCTTGAGTTAAAGCATTTCTGTTTTTAAGGCAGAATTAGACTCGTTTAGGGCAGGTTGAGGTGAATTTACTCGACTTGTCCTATTGCTTTAAGAATAAGGGCTGACTTATCAAGAGTCATTTCAAGGGGTCTTTAGAAAGAGGTCAGAGGCGTTTGCAGTCTCTATCATGAAGTCGTAGTCTTAAGTCTCACTCTTGAGTCCGTATTTGGCTGGTTCTGTACCCTCAAGAGTCACCTTTATTGTCTCAAATGAGCTATATGCCGTTGCCCAGCCTTATCCCTGATCGTCCGATCAATCTTTCTGCACATCCCCTAGCGACTGCTTTGGCCAGCACCTATTCCAACCCTCTGGAAGTTTCTCGGTGGATGCTGTTTTCTATGGGGATTCGCATTGACGTTTGCGATGTGCAAAGGCTGCCCCAATCGCCCTTTTTAATAATTTCAAACCACCGGAGCTTTCTTGACGCGCCTCTGCTAATGGCCGCAACCGCTCGGCCTGTGCATTTTGCCTGTCATCACTACATGGCGCAGGTACCCGTCATGCGCAGCGTAATCAAAGCATTAGGCTGTTTTCCATTGGATGAGCCCAACCAGCGAGGCCGGACATTTTTTAAGCAGGCGACGAGATTTCTGCGATCGCAAAAATCCATTGGCGTCTTTCCTGAAGGAACTGGGCCAATGGTAGAGCTGACGCCGCCTGATCAGGTTGGCCCTTTTCATCGCGGGTTTGCCCATCTTGCCCTGCGCATGCCCGTGCCCGATTTGCAGGTGGTTCCTGCGGCTATAATCGCCCTAGAAGAGCAACAGCAGGATACCGTCCCTTTCAAGGTGTTGAGCTGGTTTGACCCAAGTGAGCCGCTATTTAAGCAGACTGGACGACATCCGGCGGTGATTTATCGGCGAGTGGCGGTGGTCGTGGGAGAACCGATTGCGGTGACAGACGCGCTCCGTCAGGACTATCGAGGCAAACGCGCTGCTCAAACCGCTAGTGAGCTGAGCGATCGCTGCCATAACACCATCCAAACCCTTCTGAGTGCAGGTAGCTATTGACTGTGGTTCGTGATGTCCAGCCATCTTCAGATCACCAGCCGCCGATTAGCTCGGTGCAGCTCTTAGCTCCTCGACCGACAAAGCCTCGTAAGCCGCTGTTTGTGTTTTTGCCGGGAATGGACGGTTCGGGGACCTTACTACGCACCCAGATAGATCGCTTAGTTCCCTGGTTTGATATTCGCTGTGTGGCCATTTCGCCGCAGGACATGTCTGAGTGGCTGCCATTGGCTCGCCAGGTCAATCAGCTAATCCGCAATGAAGTGAATGCCAGCGCCAACTCAGCCGGTCGCCATCGGCCAGTGTACCTCTGCGGCGAATCGTTTGGTGGCTGCTTAGCGATGCATGCACTCACCCAAGCCCCTCAGCTTTTTGAGCGAGTTATTTTAATCAACCCCGCTTCCTCATTTCGACGGTTGCCTTGGATGCACCTCGGTTCGATGATTACTCAACAGCTGCCGAATCTGGCCTATCGCCATAGTTCGAGGGGCTTAGTGCCTTTTTTGGTTGAGTCTCGTCGGGTGGATATACGCAATCGTCAAGCGTTGGAAAGGGCAATGGGCGCTGTGCCCGCCAAAACTGCTGCCTGGCGGATGGCGTTACTCAGTCGATTTGAGGTGGAGCGCTTGCCGCTAGAGCGAATGACCCACCCGGTATTGCTGGTGGCAGGTGGGTGCGATCGCCTGTTGCCCTCTAAGCGAGAAGCCAATAGCCTACTGGCGCGTTTTCCCAATGCTCAGCTCACCCTACTCCCCCAGAGCGGTCACGCCTGCCTGCTGGAAGCAGACACTAACTTGCAGAAAATACTGCGGCAGCAGCAGTTCCTTATGTCTTAGCGAATCCAAATGCTGAAGGGTGCCCGCGTCAGCACGATCAGCTATTCGAGAGCACTTTTCCAGTGGCACTTCCCCGATATCCTTTATCATTTAAAGGATCCTACCTTTACTTCCCATGTCAAAGTCTTTTGGCTGGTTCCGTCAGCTGCTTTGTTTTCTTGTTGTCGCCTGTTGTGTTACTCAGCTGGCCGTTGCGCCCGCGCTAGCAACTGGCCTGTATAGTCTGCCGCAGACCGCTAGCAGCGATACCTTTTTTGTCGATGAAGCCGGTCAGGTTTCTCGACTGAACGAAGGTAAAATTGAGGGCGCGCTCAAGCAACTGGCCCAGCAGACGGGCAATGAAGTTCGCTTTGTTACAATTCACCGGCTAGACTACGGCGAAACGGCTCAAACCTTTGCTGATCAGCTCATGGAAAAATGGTTTCCAACGCCTGAAGCTCAAGCGAATCAAACCGTCATTGTGCTAGACGATGTGACCAACACGATAGGCATCAGTGTGGGCGATCGCTCCAGTGAAAAACTGACTGACAAGATTGCTCAGAGTGTGATTGGGGAAACGATGAAAGTACCCTTGCTAAGGGGCAATCAGTACAATCAGTCGTTTTTAGCTGCAAGCGATCGCCTCGTTGCTGTGCTGTCAGGTGAGCCTGATCCTGGTGCTCCTGAGTATGACAACCGGCTCGATACTGAGCGAAACTTTGCCACAGCAGAAGAAACTGAAGCGACTCGCGGCTCTTCCACGGTGGTGGTCGTCGTCCTCTTGATCGCAGCAACGGTGATTCCGATGGCGACGTACTACTGGTATATGTCGATTGGTGGTTAGCCTTTAGCGTATACCGAAAGTCGCTAGCGATCCCGCTCGTTTACAAGTCCTTGCGTCTAAAGGCTTTGGGCACCCGCGCTGATGTCTAAATGCCACTTTAGGCGGGTTCAGGCTAAGCAAGATAACATTAGACTGATGCAATAAAGTCTGTAATTTGCTTGAGAATGCCGCGTCTATGGATTGGTTAAATCGCTTGCCGAAATGGATGATTTGGGGCTTGGCTTTGCCAATATTGGCGCTGAATGGCTGGGTGGCACTACAGATATTTGGCTATTTTCGTTCGCAGCTGACCATCTTTTTAACAGCAACGCTGCTGTCATTTTTACTTAACTATCCGGTGCAGCTCCTGTCTCGGTTTCGACTGAGGCGATCGCTATCAATACTGCTGGTGTTGATAGCGACGGTCTCTGTGCTCGGATTTTTGGGCGTGATCCTAGTGCCGCCTTTAGTAGCACAGATCAACGAACTCACCGGACGACTCCCGAGCTGGTTAGACTCAGGGTCTTCACAGCTCGCGGCCTTTCAGAGCTGGGCAGTGGATTTGAACTTGCCAATTGATTTGACCCGCCTGTCGGTGCAGCTTCAGGCCAAGCTGACTTCACAGTTACAGAGCCTGAGCGCAGGCGTTCTTTCCCTCTTACCCGATGCCATTAGTGGCGTAGTGGATCTGGGGCTGACGGTCGTGCTGACCTTTTATCTTCTCCTCCACGGCGAGCGGCTATGGGACGGCATTTTTCAGTGGCTGCCGGATGAGTGGAATGCGCATGCTCGTCCGCTGATCAAGCGAAATTTTCAGAACTACTTTCTAGGCCAGATTACGGTGGCTTTGTTAATGGGCACGGCGATGACGATTGCCTTTGTGGTGATCCAGGTGCCGTTTGGTCTACTGTTCGGAATTGCGGTAGGCGTGATGGCAATCTTTCCCTTTGGCCCAGCGCTCAGCATTACGATTATCAGCTTTTTGACAGCGCTGAAAAGTATTTGGCTGGGAGTGAGAGTGGTGGCAGTCGCGGCTGTGATTGATCAGGTCGTAGAGAATGTGATCGCGCCTCAGTTGATTGGTAGCTTTGTCGGCTTGAATCCGGTATGGATCCTGATTTCACTGCTGCTGGGCACTAAGATTGCTGGGTTCTTAGGTTTGATTGTGGCAGTGCCGGTTGCTAGCTCGATCAAAGGCATCTTTGAAAATAGTAAAATACCACCTTCACCCCCGGCGCCTGAGCCTACATCTGAGGTGGAAGAAGTTGCCTCAGAGGGTGCGACCTTGGCGTCGGCTTAGAGGCTCGATTTAAATAACGGCTAACTAAGCGTGAATGCTTGCTGTAGCTGCCGTTGTGAGACGATCCGGCCTTGCTTGATCGTAGTGCGACCTGCTGGGGCAGCGCCAACGGCTTCTGAAACAGAGGTGGCATCCAGTACAACCAAATCGGCAATGTTGCCAGGAGCGATCGCATGGTGAGCCAGGCCGATCGCCTGAGCCGCTCGGGTAGTGGCCATCTCTAGGCATTGAATATGGCTAAGAGTCGTGCCTAGCTGCAAAGTCTGGGCGATGAGCGTGCAGATTTTGAGAGGGTCGCCATCGCCGAAAGGGGTAAAGAGGTTTTGGATATTGTTGGTGGCGATCGCGCAATTCACCCCCTGCGCGATCAGCTGCTGAATCGGCGCAACCCCACGACGGATGTTGTGAGTATCTTTGCGAGCCATCATGTACAGATCAGAAGCAGGCAACGCCAAAATAGAGATACCTGCCTCTAAGAGCATTTCACCAGCCTCCTTGAGCTTTGCTGGAGAGAGTCCAGCCAGCTTAGTCATATGACCGAGACACACGCGATTTTGCCAGCCTCGCTGAAGCGTTTCACGCGCAACCACAGGCAGAAGCAGCGGCGCATCATCGTCCAAAAAGTCGAGATGGAAGTCAACGTCGCAGTCAAACTCTTCGGCAAGGTCGAAAATGATGCGAATGTTGCGCTCTGGATCGCTGTCCGTATAAGGCGCTGAGCCAATCACATCACCGCCCATGGCGAGTGCTTCTCGCAGCATGTCTGCTGTACCGGGCTGATTAGTAATGCCCTCTTGAGCGAACACAGCGAGCTGTAGCGTCAGGCCCCAGGCGTATTCTTCTCTCAGTGGTAGTAGCGCCTTCATAGAAGTGAGTTGCAACAGTGGATCGACTTCTACATGCGCGCGAATGGCGGTCGTGCCAAAGGCAATTTCTGCTTCTATGACTCGTCGAGCGCGGCTCTGAATATCTTCTAGGGTGAAATCACTCTTGAGCTGAAACGTCTCTTCTAAGGCTTCTTGAAAGGTGCCAGCTTCAGCGGGGTGATGCGCTAGTAGGAGTGCTTTGTCCAAATGCAAGTGGGGATCGACTAACCCTGGAATGACGAGCCTGCCGTCGGCATTTAGCAGGGCTTTAGCCACCGTTTGGAGGCTGGGGGAGATGTCCGTAATGCGGTGATCTTGGATGGCGATCGCCCACTGCCCGTCTCGCCCCGCTAATGTCGCATCGTCAATTCTAAGATCTAGCACCCTTTGAACGACCCCTGGCTTTAATCAACTTTTTCTATGTACTTCAGACAGCTTTGCGGAACCAAATAGCACGCTTGGCTCAGCACCTTTTGAGTATCGAGCCAAAACGCCTGATCGATGCGATCGCCCTCAATCAGCCGAAACGTCTGATCAATCTGGTAAAACGCGTCATCGACAAACCGCGCCCGAAACAGCTGAATCAGCTCATGACCCGGCTTGCCATGCAGCGTGAAAATATTATCCAAACAGCCTAAGTATTCAATACCTGTCAGCTCAGCGCCAATTTCCTCTTCAAACTCGCGTACCAAAGCCGCCTCGCTGGTCTCACCAAATTCAATGCCGCCGCCTAGAAAACGATAAAAGACCTGGTTCGTCGTGGAATCTTTGCCCTTACTGACAAAGAGATAGCCCTCGTGTTCAATCAGCCCTAGGGCAATTGGCCGAATGCGCTTTTTAGCCATATCTTGCAAATGATGTTTTTGGACATGTCGAAGGAACTAATCTGGGAAAGCTGCGGCTGAATCTTCCACCGGTATTGGCCAGTCTGCATTTTCGCCGCCGACGATAATCTGCCGAATCTCGACAAAATCTTGGCTGAACTGACGAACGGTATTCACCAGTACATCTAGCGCTAGCGCATCACTGGTGCCTAAGTCAAACCAGCAACGCGACCACAGCCCGCGAAACTCGACTTCACCCATGTTATGCATCAAAGATAGAAGAGATCGCTCCGCCTCGTCCTCGTCATAGTCAAAATAGCTAATATCGACGCCCGTTTCCTGCACCTGAAGATTTTCAGCATTAAATCCGCCCAGCTTGCCCAAGAAAAACCAGGAGTTAAAAATCTCTTCCACGTACTGCTGCTCAGCGGCAGAGGGCACTGTTTCAAACTCTAGCCAAATCCACAGGCTAAAAAAGTCGCACTCACGAAACTGAACTTGCACGATTAATCACTCTCACAACTAGCGAAGATCACACCGGCCCTTAGCAAAGTGACCGGCACCCTTTAATATGCACTATACCGTTAGCAGCGCGATTACAATTGATTCAGCAGATCCTACCTTCCTCTCTCAATTCACCCACTAGCTGCTTTTAAGTGAATGCTTCACCTGCGCGACATCAGCTATCATCCCACCGCCAGCGCCGTGCCAATTCTAAAGCAGATCTCATTTGATCTCGCACCTAAGCAGCTTGGCCTAATTGTCGGCCCTAGTGGCTCAGGCAAAAGCACCCTCTTGGAAATTTTGGCTGGGTTGGCTGCGCCTACAGGCGGCAAAGCCCTGTGGCGTGAGCAACCTCTCTTACCCGAAGCCCTCCAGCAGATTGGCGGGCTCGTCTTCCAATTCCCAGAACGTCACTTCTGCGGCCATACCGTGTTTGAGGAGCTGCGCATGGGTCACCCCGAGCTTAGCTCTGACAAGGTTTACGAGGCGTTAGACGCGGTTGGATTAGGCGGACTTTCTTTGCAAGCTTCACCCCAAAAGCTCAGTGGCGGACAGCAGCGGCGGCTAGCACTGGCTGTACAGTTGATTCGTCAGCCCTACCTGCTCTTACTCGATGAACCCACAGCTGGTCTTGACTGGTCGATGCGGCAGCAGCTAGTCAATTTGCTGGCCAAACTCAAAAAGGAATGGAGCCTACTGATCGTTTCTCACGATGCAGAAGATCTGCTAGACATTGCCGATCACTGCTGGACTATTGACCACGGGCAGCTCACCAGCGCCGAGCCAGAAAGTCTGCGCCACCCTCCTCAAAACTCAGCCGTCACCCCATAAGCCCTTGATATCCTATGGCTTCTTACCCATCTTCCGCAGAGCCTGGCGATCTAAGCAATCCGCAGAGAAATCCTTGGTTGGATCGCTCAGTTAGCCAACCGGCTGGGTTACCGGCTACCTCCATTGCTAACCCAGCCATTGACTTACTGCCTGCACACATTGAGCTATGGCAAAAAACGTTAGGGTGGACGCCCTCAGAAACTCAGCAAGCGCTATTTCAGCAGCTCTATGCCCATATCGTAGATGGCAACCAGCGGTTGAACCTCACCCGGATCACGACCCCTGAAGACTTTTGGGAAAAGCATCTTTGGGATTCTCTCAGTGGTTTAGCCCCCTGGCTTCAAGATTCGGCGTCGTCCGCTCCACCATCCGAGCTAGATCCGGTGAATGCGTACTCTTCAGACCCTATCCGGATGATCGACATCGGTACAGGTGGTGGCATTCCGGGTATCCCAGCGGCGATCGCACTTGCTAATACACCGCTCGCCCCTGTCGATCTCACCCTGGTCGATTCCACCCGTAAAAAGATTCAGTTTTTGCAGGCACTGACTCAGCAGATGGATCTGCCAGCAACCTGCCTGGCTCAGAGAGCTGAGACCCTCGGACAGGAAAAGGCTTATCGGGCTAAATATGATTTAGCGCTCGTGCGAGCGGTAGGGTCTGCGGCTACCTGCGCAGAGTATGCACTCCCCTTTCTAAAGTTGGGAGGGCAGGCCGTACTTTTTCGAGGACAGTGGGAACGAGAGGATACTGAGGCGATCGCCCCCGTCATCGATCTGCTCGGTGGCGAAATTACAGACATCCAGCGATGGCAAACACCGTTGACTCAAAGCATCCGCCACTGCATTTTCATTCACAAAGATGGCCCGACCCCTTCAGATTTTCCCAGAGCGGTGGGCACTCCAGCCAAAAAACCGCTGACCTAGCAGACTGCGCTCCTGCAAAGTATTGTATTGCCAGTGTCGGGCGCATAACGCCTGTGTCTTAATCCCACTTGCCGTCGCTAGCCCTGATTTTTAATCGTCATCACCTCGACAATCTTCAGCGCCAGCTCGTCAGGTATCGATAGAATACGACGCAAGTCATCTACAAACGCCTGTTCCTCGGCAGAGACCGTTCCATCCGCGAAAACCAAATCGACTGCGATGGTGAAGGCAGTCGCGGCAAGATTGGGCGGTAGTGCAGCTTTTGCACTTTTGACTAGCTCATTAGGACCGTGTTTCTTGAGCGCATCGACCAAGTAATCTTTCATTCGATCTAGGCCGCTTAGAGAATTTTGAAATAGATGCATGCGACTCAGGCGAATCTTCATTTCAGCCTCTTCCGACTCAGACAGATATCCGTCAGAAGCAATAGCCACCAGACAAATAGCCGCAAATGCCTCCGCAGAATTCAGCGCGACTTTGGCCTCAGCCTGTGTCCCAAACACTTGATTAAAAATACCCATACTCTAAAGCCCTGTCGGGAAGACGATTTTTGCGGCTTGTTGATCGCTAGCCCGCGAGTACGCCTGCCGCCGGACTATACCCCCACTCAGTGTTGGCAGACACAGACATTTTCTAACAACAAATACACTCTCTAAATGCATCCACAAAATGCATCCACAGCCACGCCGCAATCCAGCCCAAGCGACTGCCCTTGAACAACAAAAAGGGCAGGACCTGAGGCCCTACCCTAACGCATGAGCAGTCGCTTACAGAGCGCTTTTCAGACTCTAGATAATTAGACGCTTCGACTCATTTCAGACTCTAGCTGCTGTACTAACGCTTCATCACCTCGGGCTTTGGCAACCTCCATACGATGCTGCAATGAGCGAGTGATACTTTGCTGATGTAGCAGACTAGATTCTTTTAAGAGCTGCCGACGAGAGTAGGCAGCGGTGCTGTTACCTGCCAACTTGCTACGCAAACCGGCCATGATGCCGCCGCGTACGGGCTGTGTAGCTGATTGCTCCGCCCGCTGTTCGGATAGTTGCTGAATCTCCCCTTGACGGGTGGTCTGATAGGCAACACCCCGGTAGGTTAGGCGTTCAGCAATCTGAGGAATCGGTACATGGCGAACGTATATAGGCCGAGTGGCGTGGCCCCGATATTGACAGACAATGTCGCTCTCGGTGACCTCTAACATAGGAGGGTTGTAGTCGTAGTCAATGCCGCGATAGGTGAGTTTCATTCTTCGTTCCCCAAAAACTTTTAACGTTCAAAGATCTTGTGAGGTAACGCGTTCCTTCAAGGCCGGTCAAATCCTTTGTTAGACTAGCTTGTCTATATCTAGATTCTGATAACCTTTACTTCCGTCTCAACCCTTTTGCTTCAGAGACTGCCCTGTCAGCAGATTTCAAGCAATTCAAGGTCTAAACACAATGCCAAACGCAATGTTTGAGATGAACGTAAACCTAATCTTTTCTGTATACAGTTTTACAGTTTTGAATTTCATTAGCAACCCTGTGGAAGATACGGATATCCTCTCTAATTCCCTTGGTGTAAAGGGAAAATAGAGGTTTTTTAACCGATAAAGCACGTTCGAATTGTTATTGATTCGTAACTTTTCTGATGAGCTCACTATCATAGCGCTGCCTACGGATATCCGTAGGCACAGCCTTGTGGCAAAGCGCTATGGTTAAGCAGAGTAACGGTCTAAGCAGAGTAACGGGCTCTAAAGTCTTGAAAAAAGCTCTCAGCAAAGGCTTAAATTAGGGGCCACAGCTCGGTTGCTGGTTTTATCAGCGAGGTATTGACTCTTTGGGTATTTCGCCTGCTATGAAATGCATTATCAATCGGCGATCACAATTTTCAGCTAGCCATCGGTACTGGCTGCCAGAACTTGACGAACTCGCAAATCTGCGGCGCTTTGGCAAATGTACCCGTGCGCCGGGACACGGCCATAACTATGTGCTTAATGTCTCAATTGAAAGTGAGCTTGGCCCTTATGGAATGGTGCTTAACCTTACAGATGCCAAAGAGATTATCCATCGAGAAGTGATTGAGCCGCTGGATTTCGCCTACCTCAACACGGTTTGGGACGAGTTCTCAACGACGCTACCGACGACAGAATACATCGCCAGTGTGATCTGGCGAAGGCTAGAGCCTTACCTGCCGATTATCAACGTTCAGCTATTTGAAACGCCCGAACTATGGGCCGACTATCAAGGAAACGGAATGCAAGCTTATCTAACTGTATCAGCCCACTTCAGCGCCGCTCATCGGCTTGCTATTCCCCACCTTAGTTACGAAGAGAACTCTGAGATATATGGCAAATGCGCTCGTCCTCATGGCCACGGTCATAATTATCAAGTGGAAGTCACCGTTAAGGGCGACATCGATCCACGGACGGGCATGCTGGTTGATCTCGTTGCGCTACAAGCGGCGATCGCCCAGCGTGTGATTGAACCATTCGATCACACCTTTTTAAACAAAGACGTCCCCTATTTTTCTGAGGTAGTGCCTACTGCCGAAAATATCGTCATTCGTATTTGTGAGCTGCTGCGCCGACCGATACGAGAACTTGGCGTAACTCTCCATAAAGTCAAGTTAATTGAAAGCCCTAATAATTCAGCAGAAGTTTTTGCAGAAGAGGCTGAAAAGAGCGCGGCCACCTCAGACAAAGTCCCCTCTCTTGCCGCTGTCTAAAACATCCTAAAAAAGCCGCCTCTGACATTATCAGAAGACGGCTTTCAAGCGCTTTTTCAACAGAGGTCAACCAAGCTTTTAGCTGTCAGGCAGACCCAACAGGCAATTACGTAATCTACGCAATACTCGCCATCTTGACATCGTTGGTGGCAAGCAAATTCTGTAGCTCCTCTGAGTCTACAGTTTCTTTGTCTACTAGCATCTCAGCGAGCTTGTCCAAGATGTGGCGGTTCTCAACGAGTACGGTCTTACAGCGGTCATAGGCTTGATCGACTAGAGAACGTACCTCTGAGTCGATTGAAGCCGCCGTCTTCTCGGAGAAATCGCGTTCGCTAGAGATATCGCGCCCTAAGAAAGGATTGCCCTGTTGGCGACCTAACGCCACTGGACCTAGCTTATCGCTCATACCAAATCGGGTCACCATTTGGCGAGCCACTCGCGCCACTTGCTGCAAATCGTTAGAAGCACCTGTCGTCACTTCCTCGTCGCCGAAGACAATTTCTTCTGCTAAGCGACCGCCCAAAGCGACCGCCATCTGGTTTTGCAAATAAGAGCGGGAGTACAAGCCTGACTCAAGACGCTCTTCACTAGGTGTAAACCAAGTCAGCCCGCCCGCGCGACCACGAGGAATGATGCTGATTTTTTGCACAGGGTCGTAGTCGGGCATCAACGCTCCCACTAAAGCATGGCCAGCTTCGTGATAGGCCACTAGCGTCTTGCGCTTTTCGCTCATCACCCGATCCTTCTTCTCCGGGCCAGCGAGTACCCTATCAATAGCGTCGTTGACCTCATCCATTGCAATTTCAGTCAGATTGCGACGAGCGGCTAGTATGGCGGCTTCATTGAGTAAGTTAGACAGATCTGCCCCCGTAAATCCGGGTGTCCGACGAGCTATTTTCTCTAGATCGACATCCTTAGAAAAAGTCTTGCCACGAGAGTGAACGTTGAGAATTTCTAAACGGCCGGCATAGTCGGGGCGATCTACCACCACTTGGCGGTCAAAGCGGCCAGGACGCAGTAGGGCTGCATCTAGCACATCAGGGCGGTTGGTCGCCGCAATCAGGATGATACCTGTGTTGCCTTCGAAACCGTCCATCTCTGTGAGCAGCTGGTTGAGCGTTTGTTCACGCTCATCGTTACCACCCCCCAAGCCCGCGCCACGCTGACGCCCAACTGCGTCAATCTCATCGATAAAGACAATACAAGGCGCGTTAGACTTAGCCTGCTCAAAGAGGTCGCGAACGCGAGAAGCACCCACACCCACAAACATCTCGACAAACTCAGAGCCAGAGATAGAGAAGAAGGGAACGCCAGCTTCACCAGCAACGGCCTTCGCTAAAAGGGTTTTACCCGTTCCTGGAGGGCCTACCAGCAAAACGCCCTTAGGAATCTTTGCCCCGATTGCTGTGAAGCGATCCGCATTCTTCAAAAAGTCGACAACCTCAGCTAGCTCCAGCTTGGCTTGATCGATTCCAGCCACGTCGCCGAAGGTCACTTGAGTCTGAGGCTCCATCTGGACCCTGGCTTTAGATTTGCCAAAGTTCATCGCCTGGCTACCCGGACCGTTCTGAGCACGGCGAAACAAAAAGAAGAGCGCTACCAGCAGCAAAACTGGAATGATCAGTGCGCTAAATACCCTTACCAAAGCACTTTCGTCTTGGGTCGGCTGAACTGAAATATCAACTTTGTTAGTTGTGAGGATATCAACTAGCCCTGGGTCTTGAGGGAGGTTGACAACAACGCGGCCTGCACCGTCGGGAGAGGCGAATCGAGCCTGAGACTTGTCCGAGCTGACAACCACATTTTCGATGCGGCCTTGCTGAACTTCGTCAATAAATCTGCTGTAGCGCCAAGACTGAGTCTCAACACCGTCTGATTGGTCAAAAAATGCAGTTGCCAACGCAATGACAACGACGACGAGTAATACGTAAAGACCCGCGTTTCTCCAGCGCTTGTTCACCGGGGGATAGCCTCCTTTTGAGTGGATGAGGGTACGCAGTATCTATCGCTAGCCAATCCGCTAAAGCTTAGATACTACAGTGTTAGTTCCTTGTGTTATTAACTTATGTTAACTCATTTTCAGGAATCGACGATGAGCTTGCCTAGTCTTGGCTGCTTTTAGCGGCCCTTGCGATGTGGCTTTGCAGCATTTGAATGCTGACGTGCTGAGGGTTATATTCCAGTTTAATGGCCCCGTTCAAAATTGTGTGAATAGGCAAAAGTCCCACCACGCAGTTGCTATAAGCCACCGCCTCGAAATTTGGCAGCTGTGTTGCAGGCCAAGGCAAGTAACATGGCTGCTGATCTGCGGGTGCTATCTTCTTCGACAGCCAACGCTGCATCAATCCCGGTAGACACTGGGTGTTCCGAGGGGTCCACCACTGGTTGTGCGCCCAGCCCCATAGGTTGCCAGTGGATGTTTCTAACCACTCTCCTTGAGGATTGGTCAAAATGGCTTCGTGGGCTCCTTGGCTTTGGGCCTGCTGTCGGGCTAGCCAGCAGGCTAAGTAGTTTCCGGTTTTGTGGTTGGGTAAGCTGCGAGCATAGTCGGGTGAGGCGACCCAGCAGGAAGTTCCAGTTTGCTGCTGCGCTGTCAGATGCGGGGGCAGGGGCCGACCGGTAATCCACTCTCGCCCGTCAGGGAAAAGAGTTACCCGCAAAACGGCATAGTCATCTTTGAGCTGTTGGCAGCCGCGATAGATGGCAGGCCAGTTAGGGATAGACCAGCCGAATTGTTGGAGTGATTGATTTAGGCGATCGCAATGCCCCTGCCACTGAGTCAGCGGATGATGCAAATCGCCTTGATACACCCGTAGCGTTGTAAACACTGTCGCCCCAAATCGCAATCCCGCATTGTCTAGTGGTATCTGCTGCTGACTGCTATGTGGCGCTGCATCACTTTCTTCAAGCAGGTCGCCGTCATACCAAAAAGCCATATTGTGTGCGCTTATCCTACCAGCAGATTCTAAGCGCTAGCCACCAATGATGAGGAGAGGCTACTGAGAGGGCGTAAGTAATATCACTTGAGAATGTTGCTCATAATCATCAAATGTCTCTTGCACGTTGTAGGCACTTGTAATTGCGCTTTCAAACTTATTAGCGAGCGACCTTGGATTTTCGATCACTAACCACCAGCGGCTATAGCCAGATGGAAACTGACTGACCCACTGCTGGATATCCTCAGAATCCTCGAGAAGATTCATATTACGCCAGTACACGTCCGAACTTCCGTCGTAGTAATACTGTATGGGTTCTTCGAAACCAGCCCCCCAAATGATGGCATCGCCTGGCTGCTCATAGGCTTCTACAGTTTCTATAGTGAATCTATAGTCTGGCCGGTTTTGCACCGTGTAGTAATGCAGCAGTGCCCAGCCAATAGCAGCAGTGTAGAGGATGCCCATAACGATTGCTGACACTTTCCACTGCCGCCAAAGACGCGTAAATCCTGCGGCTAGCAAGATAAATAGATAAGGGCTTACAAAAAGAACGTAGCGGCTCTCCCAAATCTGAGCCGAAAAGAGGGAAAACGTGACGATAGGAACTAGCGGAATTAAGAACCAAGCTAACGTCCATATTAGGGCAGGGGACTTGTGCTTGCGAATCAGTCCTGCGCCTATCAGCCCGACCAGTGGAAGGGTAAACAGTTTGTATGCGGTATGAGCGATCGCACTGCCTTCGACCACGAATGGCCGTACCATCCAGAACTTAAGCGGATACACGAGATTATTCAATCCTGGTCGCTCTGAAAATTTAGCCCGAGTCTCCGCATAGTCTGTGTCAGGGGATGCCTCGCTCACCGCTGCTAAGACAGACGGTGACCATAGTACCAGCAGCACCAACAGCCATTTGCCAAAATCAAAAAGCGTCCTGCGATTTTGACGAAATCGCAGAAAAATAATAATAACGTCAGGCAATAGCAACGCTACAT
>JBAUIB010000014.1:0-5251 GCA_049680585.1 Phormidesmis sp. | reverse complement strand
GGCTATGCGCAAGAGATCCGCATGTACGCGCTCAGTACATTTCTAGGATTGTGGGGAACGTTGATTTTGTCGCAAGTCTTGCAGCATCCCGAAAAAGTGCGCCCGCTCAGCGTGATTGGTTGGCTGGTGACGCGCCTGCTGGCGATCATGGCTACCCCTCTCAATGTACTGCTGCTGTTACCGGATACCTTGCTGCTGTTTTGGAGATTTCGCCGCAACCGTAAAGTGATGGTGGCCTTTGTGGTGGGCCTCATATTAGTCGGCATCTTGTGGATTCCGTTTGCGCAGGTACTCAGCGAGGCAGGCCCTCGGTTCATGGGCGGCTGGGTGATCTACCAGCCCGATCTCGATATTGTTGAAGTTCTTGCCATGCTCTCAGAGGTGAGTGTCTTCTGGCCCATGAGCGATTTAACGACGCTCAGAGGGGCAGGCGCTAACCCGTTGGATTGGGGATTTGACAGAGTCGTCACGCTTTTTTATACAGGCGTTACGGCGTTAATTACCACTGTTTTGGGCGTTGGAATGCTCCAACTGGTACGCACAGCGCCTAGGCTCCGCCGACACAAACCGGAGCTATGGTGGCTGGCGGCCTGGGCCTTCTTGCCAACTGCGGTGATTGCTATCGTCTCTGTGCTCTCAGCATCTATTTGGCGAGAGCGATACCTGATGTTTGCGGTGCCCTATATTTTTATTCTACTATCGGTCGGAATAATTCAGCTGTGGCGACGCTACCGGACGGTTGCAATAGCGATCGCTATCATCTACACCATTGCCGTCAGCGGTGGACTCTACCACTACTACACGACTCTTTATCACGATGACTGGCGCGGCGTTGCCCAGTTCATCCAAGCGCATGAACAGCCAGGAGATGTAATCGGGTTTTACGGCTCACAGTGGGAGCCACAGCTGACGGTTCCTCGCTATTACCAGGGCGATGCCGATTTTTATGATATGCAAAGAGAAGATCTTCCCCAGAGTGAAGATTCTCAACAGGTAACGTCCTTTATTCAAAGCATGTTGCAGGATTTACCCGCCACGTCTCGCTATTGGCTAGTCATCCTAGAATCCTGGCCGACCGGCAGAAAATACATTCACCAGAGCATTGAACAACAGTTTACTGTGCTAGATCGCCAGAGCTTCCCTAATTCTGTGAATGCGCCAGCCGATGTCTTTTTGGTGACGCCCAAAACCAAATAGCGAAGCGAATATAGCGGGTACCGGATGCATTCGGTACCCGCGAGTCACTTGGCCCGTTGTTGCTTAAGGCTTTCAGTCTATGAACTGTACCTCGGCCAAGTGAGCAAAGCTATAGCGATCAATTAGGAAGCCACAACGGCCATCGCAGGCGCGTCCACTTTTTCAGGTCTACTCGCGATCACGTCCGCTATCTGCGACTCAATTTCGTCTTTTACAATCTGACGGTACTCTAAAAAGTGTTCAATCTGAGCGCACACCGTCAGGTAGCTCGCAACGCCGCCCCGGTTATGCTTAAACATTTTGAAAAGATAGATCCAAAAGGTGGAGCGCGTTTCTCTCTCAACGCCTTGCTTCCAACAGATAATAAAGAGTGCCTTGAGCAGATGCCAGTTAAACGGCTCTTTTGCAGACTTCGGCTTGGGTCCTCGGCTCTTGTCGTTGTGGCAAGGCGCTTCACCTAAAATTCGGTAGTGCCGGTAGGTTCTATCTAAATACTTTTGTGGATCATACAGATTCCAAAAGGCATCGACATATTCTTGAGCGACATCTTCTACCGGGCGCGTCGGCACAAAGTTCATCAGCGTCGTCTGGTGAATATTGGCCGTTTCTTTGCCAGCTAGCAAACGATTCTCTTTTTCTAAGCGATGCCAAAGGGCGGTATCCGGCAGCGCCTGCAACATGCTAAATAGAGCGGTGGGAATGGAGCATTTTTCAACAAACTGAACGATGCGATCGCCTGCCCCCTTCTTCTCACCGTCAAAGCCAATAATAAAGCCCGCCATCACTCGAATGCCGGTACTAGCAATCTTGTGAATCGACTCACTCAGCGGATCGCGCACGTTCTGAAACTTTTGCGTGACCTTCAGACTATCGGCATCCGGCGTTTCGACCCCTAAGAAAACAGCCCCGAAGTTACTGGCCGTCATCAAATTCATCAGCTCCTGATCATTGGCTAGATCAACCGACGCCTCAGTTGAGAACGTAAACGGATAGCCCTTTTCCTTCATCCAAGGCACCAGCGCCTTCAGCATCAGCTTGACATTGCGCTTATTGCCAATGAAGTTGTCATCGACCATAAATATGCTGCGCCGCCAGCCTAGCTCATACAGGCATTCCAGCTCTGCAATCAGCTGCTCGGGTGACTTAGTGCGCGGCTTACGGCCATACAGCACAATAATGTCACAAAACTCGCACTGAAACGGACAGCCTCGCGAAAATTGAATCGCCATCTCTGAGTAGGCATCCAAATCGAGCAGATCGAACCGGGGCACCGGGCTCGTGCTCACATCAGGGCGCTCTAGGGCTCGAAAGGTCCCTGAGGTCTCTCCTTTTGCGATCGCCTCAACCAACATTGGCAGAGTGACCTCACCCTCATCAAGCACTCTAAAGTCAGCGCCTGCTTCGATCACTTCTTCAGACAGCGCGGTCGCGTAAGGTCCACCCACCGCAACCGACTTACCTCGTCGCTTGGCCTCTTTGATCTGCGCCAGCATATCGGGCTTTTGCACAATCATGCCCGAAAAAATAACCAGCTCTGCCCAGTCCCAATCTGCCTCACTCAACTCACTCACATTGCGATCTACCAAGCGCAAATCCCACTCAGCAGGCAGCAGTGCAGCTACCGTCACCAGACCCAACGGCGGTAAAATCGCTTTGCGTCCG
The DNA here is from genome assembly GCA_049680585.1 of Phormidesmis sp. GTDB lineage: Bacteria > Cyanobacteriota > Cyanobacteriia > Phormidesmidales > Phormidesmidaceae > Phormidesmis. The sequence continues at coordinate 2,392 of JBAUIB010000014.1, read as the reverse complement.
GCCAGCTCAATCGCTTTGTCAAACGACCAAAAGCTCTTGGGAAACAGGGGATAGATCAGCAAAGCTTTCATAATAAATACCTGTTTGTTATAGGTTGTGAATTTTGAATCGTGAGCCTTTGAGCTAGAGGTGAGCAGCTCATTCGGCTGTAGGCTGGTTTGCGAGCTGTCAAATTCGGCGAGATAAACCACACCTCGTAGCTGAGCAGACTTTATCTATAGGCTTAAGTTCTTTAAAAACGGCGTGTCAACAATGGCTGATCAATATCTGCCAACGCTAATAACCTAACACGCCGCATCCTGAGAGAGCGGATGTGCTAGGACAGCTCACGTATCTGCTGAGGAGACTTGCAAAGCTAGCTCCAGTCTTCTCCTTTTTTAATCCACGTTGGCGTAAATACCGTTTCGCTCTGGTGAATTGCTCGGGTCTTAGCAAATAGCTCTTCTTCGCTCAGCCCCCACTTTTCTAGAGCCTTATCCAAATCACGCTGAATATCGCGGGCGCCCTGAAAGCCATCATAGCGAATGCGCAGTCGGGCGAGCTCTGCCATGTTTAAGCTATCCGGTGTGCCAATTAAGATCGAATTGAGCGTTTCGCGATCTTTTTTGTACTGAGGATGAAGGTAATCTTTGTCGCTTTGCAGATCAGCCATAGAGCGGGTTTGAACTTAAAATTCAATCTAAAAAGACAGATCAATCAGAGCACAAGGCCGCAGCGTGATAACGAATATGATCGCCCATAAAGGTGGCAATAAAATAGTAGCTGTGATCATAGCCTGGCTGCATTCGTAGCGTCAGCGGCTGAGCGCTGTGTTCGCAAGCCTCGGCAAACACCTCGGGAAGCAGCTGATCTTGGCTTAAAAACGAGTCGGCTGTGCCTTGATCAATCAAAATCGAACTGCCGATAGTACCTGAGCGCTTCACCAATTCGGTAGCATCGTAAGCAGCCCACTGTTCTTTACCTTCTCCTAAGTAACCGGTAAATGCCTTTTGCCCCCAAGCACATTGAGAAGGGGCAGCAATAGGTGAAAATGCTGAAACAGAGGCGTATTTATCAGGATTTTTCAGAGCGCAAACCAAAGCCCCATGACCGCCCATAGAATGGCCAAAGATGCCAGCGCGATCGCCCTTCACTGAAAACTCTTGGCGAATGAGGGCAAGCAGTTCCTCAGTAACATAGTCGTACATGTGGTAGTGCGCTGCCCAAGGCTGCACCGTCGCATTGACATAAAAGCTGGCTCCTGAGCCAAAGTCCCAGTCCTCATCCTCACCCGGAATATCAACCCCTCGCGGACTGGTATCAGGCGCTACCAGCATCAGACCATGCTCGGCTGCGTATCGCTGAGCCCCCGCCTTCTCGATAAAGTTTTTCTCTGTGCAGGTCAGTCCCGACAGGTAGTAAAGAACAGGCACCGGCCCAGCATCTGCCTGCGGCGGCACATACACCGCAAAGTTCATGTCGCAATCGCAGGATTCAGAACGGTGGCGATAAAACCGCGTCGTGCCACCAAAGCTGTGCGATCGCGACTTTTCTTCTATTCCCATTGATCTTCCACCGCTCCTGATTCACGCTAGCCCACAACCCGAAAAAGTCCTGCTCAACCGCTCAATCGTACAGAACCACGCTGCGAATTGACTCACCTTTATGCATCAAGTCAAACGCATCATTGATCTGCTCTAACGGCATCTTGTGCGTAATCAAGTCATCAATATTGATTTTCCCGTCCATATACCAGTCCACAATCTTCGGTACATCGGTGCGGCCTCTCGCCCCACCAAAGGCACTGCCTTTCCACACGCGCCCCGTCACTAGCTGAAAGGGGCGCGTACTAATTTCTGCGCCCGCTTCAGCCACACCGATGATGGTGCAAACGCCCCAACCTTTGTGACAGCACTCTAGCGCTTGACGCATCACATTCACATTGCCAATACATTCAAACGAGTAGTCCGCGCCGCCGCCCGTCAGCTCAACCAGATAAGGAACGAGATCACCCTCGATTTCTTTGGGGTTGACGAAGTGAGTCATGCCAAATTTTTCGGCGATCACCCGCTTATCTGGGTTAATATCCACCCCAACAATCTTATCAGCGCCTACCATCTTCGCACCCTGAATTACATTCAGGCCGATGCCGCCTAGGCCAAACACCACCACATTCGCCCCGGCTTCCACCTTGGCGGTAAACAGTACCGCGCCAATCCCTGTTGTCACCCCACAGCCGATATAGCAGACCTGATCAAACGGTGCATCAGCGCGAATCTTCGCCAGTGAAATTTCCGGCAGCACCGTGTAGTTGGCGAACGTCGAGGTGCCCATTTAGTGATACAGCGGCTGACCGTCCAAAGAAAACCGACTGGTGCCATCTGGCATTACGCCCTTTCCCTGAGTGGATCGC
>JBAUIB010000013.1:0-45950 GCA_049680585.1 Phormidesmis sp. | reverse complement strand
GCTGAACGGTTTCCGCGGTGGCGGTGGCGAAAATAGTAGACAGATCGAGAGAATTGTGGATGGCTTGAAAGACCTTTTTAAGCGATCTCTCTCGTCGTAACTTTTCGGTCAATGCAGCTTCGGCTTGTTTGCGATCGCTAATATCGCGGATCATAACCAGTGCTTCATCTGCACCGCTCTTGATCAGCCTGACTTCTTCTTGTTGGAAGCGATTCCCTTTTTGAAGAGTTTGTTCAAAAACTTGAACTTCACCTGTCCTCACGGCTTCTTTCAGATAATGTAACTGGCGATTGGCCAACTTTGTCGGCAGCACTTCGGCTACTGACATACCTGCGATCTCAGTTGGTGAAACTAGTGCAAACTCTCGACTAGGAACAACAAACTTGCGGTAAATCCCATCGCTCCCTAGTCGAGCCATTAGGTCTGGAATGGCATTCAAGATGGCTCGACTCTGAGCCTCGCTCTGCTGGAGAGAAATTTCAGCTTGCTTGCGATCGCTAATATCTCGCACCAAAAATAGCACCTCGTCTTCACCGTAAGGCACTACCCGAACTTCCTCGACTTGAATGCTGCCCTCGACCGGAAACTCCTGTTCATAGCTTTGGACAGTTTGAGTTTGCAGTGCCTGCTCGATGACCGCTGAGCGCTTTTGTACCAGTTCTGGGGATAACTTCTCAGAGAAATGGGTCCCTACCCAGTCAGTAGCCTCGCCGAGCACTGTGAAATTAGGCGAAGCCAAAAATTCTAAAAAAACGCCTGCTTTGCTGATCCGCATAATCAAATCAGGTAGCACACTGACCAGCGCTCGCTGGTGGGCTTCGCTTCGCCGCAGGGCTTCTTCTGAGCGCTTGCGATCAGTGATATCGAGAATCGTGCCGATAGAGCCTAGGACTTGGCCAGTAGTTGTTTGCTTAGGGACAATCTGAGTGTATGCCCAGATCACTGTACCGTCGGGCTGCCGGATGCGGTATTCGAGCTGGGCAGAGCAGCTCTGTTGGACGGTTTGCTCCCATACCGCGACGACTCGCTGCCGATCATCTGAGTGAATCGTTTGCTGCCAGCCTTGATCTAAAGCTGCCTCTGAGGGGCGCCCTGTCATCTGACACCAGCGCTGGTTAACGTAGGTATAGCGACCTGTTGGATCGCTCCAAAAAATTCCTATCGGAAAGGGCTCTGCTAGCGCAATACAGTTTTCCTCGCTCATTTTTGGGCAGTTACCGGCCAGCTGCTGCTGCTGAAGCGCTTTTCTCAAACTTCGATTCCAGGCGATCATCATGGCTAGGGCGACCGCTAAGCCACAGACCACCCCACTCAGTAACCGTTCGTATCCTGCGAATATCTCTATATAAGATGCTGTCCAAGAACTATAGATAGCGACTACAGGCCGTAGCGATGGCTGTATCAACAAGAGACTGTACCAACTTTTGTGCAATATACCGTCAGATGGAGTCCTTATCGTTAGATGGAGTCCTTAGAGCTAGCAGGCTTCAGCAATTGCTTGGATGTTAGGCAAAGCAGTGGCTAAGGCTACCTATAGCGTTTGTCACTTGGCTTGAATACATTTTTTCTGGCAAAAGCCTTACATGGCAACGGGCCAAATGACTCGCGATGTACGAATGCATCCGCACACCGCTATATGCGATCGCCGGATTCAACCGATTTCGAGCCAGCATTATACCCTGGATTCTTATCTCTTGCTGTAGCTGAAGGCCGCTTTCTATTGCTCTATGGTTGTTACAGAGTAGTGTTTAGCTTACAGAGTCGCGTTGATAGCCGCGTGCGATTGCAGCAGATAGCGTCTCGGTTTGTATCGGTAGCTCGATAACGAACTCTGTACCCATCACGCCTTCACTAGAGAAGCACTCAATTTTGCCTTTGTGATTCTCGACGATGAGCTGATGAGCAATCGCCAGACCTAGACCTGTTCCCCGACCAATGGCTTTAGTGGTAAAGAACGGCTCAAAAATACGCTCTTTGTGGTTCGGCGAGATACCTATTCCGTTATCCGCAATGCTAATCAAGATATGCTCCGAGCGCGTTTCGGTGCGGATAGTAATCCTCGGTGTCTTCTGAACATGCTTGTTTTCAGAACTGTCTAAATCTTCTTTGAGCGCATCAATTCCATTATCCAAAAGATTCATTAATACCTGGTTAATCTGCCCCGCATGACATTTGAGCGGCGGTAAGTCGCCATAGTCTCGAACGATGCAAATAGCTGGCTGGTCAGCCTTGGTTTCAAGCCGGTGTTGCAAGATCGTCAAGGTGCTCTCTATACCTGCGTGAATGTCGGCTTCCTTAAAGCCAGACTGGTCCATATGCGAGAACCTACGCAGTGATAGAACAACCTCTCGAATACGCTTGGTTCCGACTGTCATTGAAGAGAGTGTTTTGCTCAAGTCTTCTTTTACAAAGTCAATCTCCAACTCTTCTGCCTGTGCTTGAATTGTCTTGTCAGGATTGGGATAGCCCGCTTCGTAAAGCCGCAAAAAAGCAAGGAGATTATGTACATAACCTTCCACATGTCGAAGATTGCCGTGAATGAAATTGATCGGGTTATTGATCTCATGGGCAACACCTGCAACCATACGACCTAGACTAGACATCTTCTCACTTTGAACCATTCTCAGCTGGGCCTGCTGGAGATCAACTAAAGCTTTCTCCAGTTGATTACTTTGGTGCCGGTAGCGCACCTCGGAATTTTGTACCTGCTGGTACTGTCTCGATAATAATTTTTCGGCTTTTCGAACAAAGAGAAACAAAATGGCGTAGAGCACAGTGAGAATCAATAGGCTACCTTGCACAATAGCTTGCTGAGTCTGTTGAATGCGAAGCAGAACGGGGGTGACGTTGGTGTAGACTTCAAAGACTCCAATAATCTCTCCTTCGGATATGTCAGCGCGAATAGGCATATAGGTGGAGAGTAAATGACGCGTCCCTACGTGGCGGCGCAAGGCACGGGAAATGTCTTTATGCTCTAGCTGGCTAACAACCTGGCCTGTCTTAGCCGCTAAAAAACCTTCCGACTGACTTTTATTCCCTCCAATTTGAGAAGTGTCAGTTGAGATGATGATGCGCCCATTGAGATCGAAAACTTTGATCTTGGCGATGGTAGATCCTTTGACTTGGCTCGCCAACTCTTCACTGATTTTACGAAGCATTGAATCTGTTGCTAATGTCTCTTTGTCTAAGGCGTGAATAGAGCCTAGAAAGCCTCCATATTCTGACCAAAGCGTATTAGCAAGCACCTGGGTCAGTGCAACATTGCTCTCTTCAGTCGAGCGGATTAAATCATGCTCTGTCTGCTGGCGATAAAGTACGGATAAAAAAACAGTGGATATGAAAAATCCACTAAGGCTAATGATCGAAAAGTTTCTGAGAAGTTTGAAGTCTTTCGAGAAAGCAGGTTTGTCTGGCTGTGAGAAAAATTGGAGAAAAGGATTTGCCACGAGTCTCTAGTGCCATATGGATTCTAGGTTGGGATATAGTATCGGCTATTTTGCAAAATAGCCTGACATTCCCAGCAGAGCCTATTTTTCCCAGAAAAGATGGCTTATTTGGGGCCCTACTCCTTTTTGATGGCTGTAACAATTTCTCTAAGCGCTGCGTGTACTGCCTTTGGCGACATTTGTAGTCATTATCTGCTCTAGGCGTGGCAGCGCACTTTCGGCCGTTTCACGAACGTAGCTATCGACGGATTTATCAGCGATCAGATCGCGTAATACTTCTATCGCTCGAGGATCGCCAATCGAGCCCAAGGTGTTGGCAATAGTTAGGGCGATCGCTACATTATCTGTTGTTCTTAGAGCCTCTATCAGCGTATCTACTGCCGGCGTTCCCACTTCCCCCAGTGACATGACTGATGCGATCTGCACCACCGGATATGGATCTTTCATCGCCTTGCGCAATCCCTCTATCCCCTCTTCCGGAAAGGGGGTATTAGGATGATTGACTGCGAGCTGTGCCATTGTCTTTGTGCAGCTTGCCCGTACGGTGTCATCTTCATGGTTTAGCATTTGCTCTACCACCACCGGAATCACCTCCATCCCGATCAGCCCTAGTGTTTTTACCGAGGCTCGACGATACACTACATCTTCCTCACCCAAAGCTGCCATCAGTCGAGCAATGGTTTCTTCGTTGCGGGTTTCCACAATTTCTAGCATGGCCCGCCTGCGCATTTGCGGGTTCGGATGCTTGAGCTGTTCAAAAAGAGAATCTGCGGCCATAAGTAGAAGGCAAGAGAAAAAAGTATAGAGGAAAAAATTAGAGAATCAGGACCTAAATAAGCAATGATTTCAAGAAAGGACTCCAAAGAGAGATCTTAAAAGAAAAAGCTAAAAAAAGGGCTCCTGGCACGACCCTATAAAAGAGTATCAGCCGGGAGCCCTTCATTTTTATGCTCAAGCGAGCGAGCGAGCGTCAACTCAACTCAATTTAAGAAAGGGAGTTGATAACGTAGTCGAGCAGCCCTTTGAACTCAGAGAGAGCCTGAGGAGACATGTCACGAGGCGCGCAAGCACGGTCGCGAGTGTGCTGCATAGCTGTGACGTAAGGCGCTGTCGGCAAGTTCAAGGAGCGATACACTTCACGTGCACCTGCAATGCCCCACTCATCCAAAGGACCCGTGCCGCCTACAACCAAGCAGTAGTTGATCAGACGTAGGTAGTGCTTGATGTCGCGCAGGCACTTGTCTTGCTTGCCTTGGTTACCGCCGGCTTCGCCGTCGTTCTTGAGGTAAGGGTACTTCTTAAAAGCAGCGTCGTAAGCTTCTTGAGCAACCTGGTCGATACCTGCATTGAGCTTTTCAGCAGCTTCTAGGCGAGCAGCAGCGCGCTGCAATCCACCTTGAACAGCCTGCAAGTCAGCAGTAGCAGGAAAACGGCCAGCTGCATCAGCCGAAGCGATCGCAGCAGTTACAACTGATTTCATGATTTATTTTCTCCAAATGATGTTTGATCGGTTAACTCAGTTAAAAGTTGATGTCATAAGCAGTCAGCTCAAACGAGTGACTTGCCGCAAAACACTAGCTCGTTTCAGAACTAGGAAAGGGCAGACACAACCCGATCAAAGTAACCAGCTGCTTCGGAAGCTAAAGCGGAGCAGTCGCCTTGAGGAGCGTCGTTCTTGTTGTAGCGAGCGCCACCAGCTTCTTCGCTGTTAGTGCCCTTGATGTGAGCGGTGCTGGAAGCCTTCATGATGTTAACTGCGCGAGCAGACGAACCGGTTGGGACGCCCAAAGCAGCATACGTTTCTTTCAGGCCATTCAAGCAACGATCATCTAGAACGGACGCATCGCCTGCGAGCAAAGCGTAGGAGACATAGCGCAAAATAATTTCACCATCGCGGAGGCAAGCAGCCATGCGACGAGTGGGGTAGCAGTTACCACCAGCTTGGATCAAGCCAGTGTTCTCACAAATCATGCCGGAAACGGCGTCAGATACGATGCAGCTCGCGTTGGAAGCGATCGCACCTACAGCGTCCAAACGCTTGTTACCTTCGGCAACAAAGCTTTTCAGAGCATCGAGATCGCCACCACCGATAGTAGCGGTCTTAGTATCGGCCGTGACAACGGCTCTAGAGAAAGCGTCAAGCATCAAGCTCTCCTTCTTCGTAATACAGCAGCTAACCCGTCAGTTCGAGTCAGTGAAATCACAATAAAAGATGAGACGCTACCCAGTCTTCTTTATTAAAAACAAAGCAACAATCCGTTACATAGACTCAAGCAAAATGTCCAAAGCCTTGGTAATTAGGGAAACGCAGCTCTATCATAAAATTCTGCCAATCGTTATCAAATTTCAGCATCTCTTATCATTTCTCATTATTTGCAGTTTTACGTCAGTGCAGTCGAGGTGGTGCTGCGGCTTTGTCCAGTCTATTGAGCGCAAAAAAGCCGGGCTAGTCGCGATGACTAATCCGGCTTGCAAATTGCATCTAGCTCACGCTTTGCTTCACGCTGGCTGTCTAATACACTGCCTGAAACTCTATTGCCTAAAACTATCGTCTAAAGATGGGGGCCTAACTACGACGGCAGTGGTTAATAGAGTAAGCGCTGTTCAAATGCGTCGTTCCAAGCATCACCAGCTTTGGTGATGCAGGTCTAGCTATGCGTTTTTGAGTAGGTGCTTGACCAAGTTATCTTTGACCATCATCTGTCGCATAACTTCGATGACGTATTCTTGGGCTTGCTCTAAGCTGAGGCCCTGAACTTGGTCCTTTAGAACCTGTAGCGTGAACTGCTGTTCCATGCTGAGGCTCCCCGGCAGCATGTCTTTGCCTGATGTACTCATAATGGTCGCTCCTCCAAAAGGTTTAGATAGGTCTGTGAAAACTAGACAGATCCGGGAGTTCAAAATTTTTTACTCCTCTGAATTTAGAGTCTCTAAATTCAGGCGGCGATTCAAATTTTCAGAACTCCACATCTCGTGTGAGTTAGGGATCTCCAAAAGGCTATTTTGATCACAAAATAACTTTGATTAATGGGATCTTAACTCCGCAGCATAGTATCGTCAACTTGTAAACAATTTCGGTAACATGCGTTACTTAAATTAACTTTTTGAGTCTGACGGGTGATATGCCAGCTACCACATGAGTGTTGTCATAGATACCTGTCTATATAAGAAATGTTAGCGATCGCAGCTTAAACAGTGTTCATCCATAGGACAGAAGGACAGGGCTGAAATCCCTTCAGATATTTTAGGAGGCTGAGTCTCTGACGCTGTAGTGCTGTTGTAGCCTGGCGCTATAGTATTGAGAGTGTCAGAAAAGTCGAGTGTTAAAAGTATTAAAAGCGTCAAAGCATTCAGCGCCGGACGTGAGCTAGCTGACTTTTTTTGAGACTGCAATACTTGGTTCCAAAATTCCCAAATCTAGTTTTTTTGAATTATTCCCCCCCTGAAAGGCAAATGAGCTCAATGAACGTAATGGAGTTTTTCCAGCAGAGTGCTGGGCAGTGGCAGTCGCAGCGGACAACCCATCACCTACCCTTTCGCAGGGCCGAACTCGGTGGTTCGACCATCTCCGTCGAAGCCTTAAGCGCTAACAATGAAAAAATCATTGAAATTTGTAAAATGCACGAGGTCGATCCGGCGACGGCGGTAGGCGGCGCGTATGTGCAGTGGGATGGCGAAATGGCCTGGGATAAAGAAGGCGAAAATCACAAAGGGACGACCGTATTTGCCCTCGTTCCTGATGAAGACAATCCCCAGACCGGAAATCTGCTGAGAGAGCGGGGCTATGCAGAGATCGTTCCTGTGATCGGCCGCTATGAAATGGACTCAGAAAACGGCCTGATTTTGACGACCGAATACGAAACGATGAGTTCGGTAGAGCGCTTTTGGTTTCCTAACCCCGATCTGCGGATGCGCACCAGCGTCGTGAAGCGATTTGGCGGGCTGAGTACGGCGTCTTTTTGTGCTGAGTCACGAATTGATACGATATCGCCCTTGGATAAAGATGATCAGGCGGCTCGTGAGGCGTTTGCAGTGGGCTCTCAGTATTCGTCTTTTGGCTGGTAGCTTTTGACTGGTAGCTTTTGGTGGGTGGCCTTTGATAAAGTAATGCGCTAGCGCTGCTGGATCTCATCAGCAAATCGCGCTACTTTATCAAACTCAAATGGGCCGGCTACTGAGCCCCAGATCAGCCTATCGGTTTCAGGGTCGCGGCCTCTGTCATAGCTGGTCATATGGTCTTCGGTAACGATGAACTCGTTGTCCAGATACGTGGTGAGGCCATTGCGGATGACGCTGCACTTTTTACCGGGCTCGACTTTTCCGCGAAAGCTGCTGCCGGTCCACTGTACATGGATGTCGCAGCCCGGCATGATTTCTAGATAGTCGGGGGTGAGGGCGGTGAGCTTGTCTAAGTCACGCGCCGCGCCGTAGAACTTTTCTTGATCTTTGACTTTATAGTTTTCTAGCAGCACGTCATTTTCGCGCTGGATAAAGTGCAGGACTCGTACGCGATAGGGCTGCTGAAGCTGATAGTAGTAGGCTTGCTCAAGATATAGACTGATGCCTGACTGAAACCCTTTGGGCAAAGGCCGCATGCAGACCTGAATATGGGCAAAAAAGGGTGGATTCTCGATGGCTTGGGGCTGATTGCTAAAGTCAGCGGCCATCCAGCGAGTGAGCGTTACGACATCAGTTGAGGGTGTCATGAGCAGTTGTAATAGATAACGGGTGTCATCACAATCTTAAAGGATTGATTCTCGTAAGGCTTGTAAGCTCGAGGTCTGTCAGGGCGCATAGAAATAGATGCGCCCTGATGTCTATCTAGCGTTTCTATGAGGTGGGTGGCATTAGTAGGAGCGGCTGCGCCATTTGTTAAGCCTAGATTCGGCAATGGTAGCGAGCGATCGCGCCGACATTAGCTCACCTCTCAGCTGCTCAATTGTTTTGGCTTGCTCGCTCACCTGCTGAGTTAACCCTGATCCGCCTGAAGCTGCTGTCGATGAAGCTGCATAGGGATCGACTTCAGCGGCTGAGAGGCGCTGACCCTTGCGCAAAATAGCAGCGCCCATACTGGAGAGCGATCGCAGCTCATCGAGCTGTTTTTGTAGCTGCTCAATTTGGCTGCTCTGAGCGCGTGACTGGGTCGCTAGCTCAGAGTCGTCCATATTGGCAAAAGGAGACGCCGGTTGCTCAGACTGCTCAGGTGTCGCAGGCGGCTTTTGCTTAAAGAGATCTCCTAGCCAATTACCGGTCTTCAGCGGCTCACCGCTGCCTCGGCGACTGGTTGCCCCTGACGGTGATATGACTGGGCTAGCCTGATCGGTAAAGAGGTGTTTGCTCAATCGGGCCGGGTTATTCGCTGTGATGCTTTTATCACTGCTAGAGGCGCCTCGCAGCAGCGGGAAGAGATGGGTAAAGCCGACAAGCTTAGTGCCCACGCCCGTCTTATATCCTCGGTAGTAGGGCACTGTGTCTGTGCCAAAGCTCTGCTGGTACTCATCACTATCGAGATACGCATCGATTTCAGCGTCATAGCCATCGCGCTCTAAAATCGCGCTGTGAGCGGCAATCTCAGCCCTGCTTTCAGGCGCTCGACCCAGAAAATGCTTAAAGTTCAGCTCAATAAACCGATTGCGCGATCCACTTTCAAAAAAGCGAGTGCAATACAGCTCTGATTTTGCAATTAGCCGAATAAACTCTCTGACGTTGAGATCACCCTGGCGAAACTGTGACTCTGGAATGTGCTGCCGTTCGCTCTCCATCACATAGGCGTTGCCTAGAACCTGTTTGTAAATGGCTCTGATGACAGCCGTGATCTCATCGCTGGAGCTGATTTCCCATCGGCGAACGGGCGCAGTTTCATCAAAAGCAGCCACCCCCAGTGCCTTGTCGGGATTTACAACCGGATTGATAAAGGTGCTCGGCATAATTCAACGTCCTCGGATTTGTTCATCTTTGGTCACCCATGCGGTAGGGTGCTAGCAAACATCTTTTTTTCCTCAGACGTTTGCGATGTTCTCATCTTAGGAAGATTGATCCCCAAAAAATTTTAGGAATTGTGAAGCCTGTAACATTTCGGTTGCTGATAATCGGTTAAGACTCACTCGCGATCATCAAAGCGGGTGCGGAAGCTGCCGTATTTTATCCAGTACTGATTGAGCTCATGGTGAGGCGTGTGCAAGCTAGCCTTGGCCCGATAAAGCACGACGCGGCGATGGGTGCCAATCCAAATTTTTTTGAGCGGCTCTACCGAAATTAGCGTGCCGCCTAGGGCTTCTACGCAGTCTTGAAATTTATCAACGGTCGAAAATTCAACGGTTTCAAATATAAAAAAGTTGCCCGCGCAGATTAGGTGACGGCTGCGGATCCATGCCTGCATCTTTTTCTCGGCGGGGGGTGGCAACATCTCAAAGCAGTTGATCTAGCGGGAGCTCACTGGCAAAGCTTTCACGCTTCTCAAATCTCAAAGCGCCTTCGGTTGATCCCCAAACATGCTCGTGAGTCTTAACGTCCATGCCTTGATCCAAACTGATCCAAGTGTGCTCGCTCAGCTCTACTCGGCTGACGAGATACGTCTTTTTCCCTTTACGTGGGATGACGCAGTTGTGACCGGGTTCTACTCCCCCAATAAAAATCTCTTCACCGTTATGCTCCGCTCGTTGAAATACCATAGAGCAGCCTGTGCGCCGGATGGCGAGTTCAGCTGAGAGCGTTTTTAAAATATCTAAGTTATGGCCTGCGCCAGCGTAGGGCACGCCATCTTTAAATCCGTAGTTTTCGATGTAGATGCGATCGCCTCTATCAACGACACGATGAAGCCCTTGGCGATAGGGAGTCCACAAGTCGTAATCATACGCCTGCTCAGAGTAGAAGCCGATGCCTCCCGGAAATCCCAGCCCCTCGAAAAAGTCAAACGGCAGGGGCCGAAAGAAGATCCGAATATGGGCAAAGTCAGTGGGATGAGCGTTGGCCTGCTTGAGATTGCTAAAGTCTCCGGCCATCCAGCGAGTGAGGGTTATAAAGTCTTGGCTAATCGAAGAAGGGGCGGGAAGCACACTCATGCTGATGGATAAATGAAAGAGATATATAGAAGAATTGTAGAAAAGAAACTACTGTCTGAGCGACGCTTCGGGCGTTTGCGTAGGTGGCAGACGCACCTCAGATGAGAGCGAGGCGGTGGTTACGCCTTTACCATCGCTGGTTTTGATGAGTGAGACGCGAAATCGTAGGTTGTCGCTGGCAAACCAAATTTTTTCTTCGGCGGCGGCGCGATCATAGCCAGTCGTCAGTACAAAAGTGCCGTCGGTATTAATCACGTAGTGGCCGGCTGCGGGGATGGTTTCGGCGTAGCCCTGATCGCGAAGCAGCTGACCGCTATGGGCCTGCTCAAGATTGGGCACGGGCACCAAGATAGTTTGCCCTTTAAGCACGTCGTCTTCATCCCAATCGGTTTCGCCTTCCCAGCTCATTTTAAAAGGGGTGGCGATCGCGCTGGGCTCAACTCCCTGACTCTCACACAGCGCTAACACTGCCGGGTCATCTTTTTCTAAGGCTTCGATATCAATCACTGAGCGAATTTCTTCAAAGTGCGCAAACGCTAGGTGATGTGCACTGCGCTGTGATTTCCACCGACCTAGCGATCGCGCCACAAAGCTATCAATATCCATTTCGCTCATACCCTACCCTACTTAGCTTTTAGTTCATCGTGCCTGATCTGGCTTTGCTTTGATAAAGAGCAATCGAAAGCACAGTCTTCTAAAAGCATAAACCTCTTCACTGCCTGTACAAACCGCCGTTCATACAGGCAGTAGAGAGGTAGAGATAAGCCGCAAACAAGACAAGCCTTATACGGGCTCGATGCTGACGATCTTACCGCCTAGCTTTTGGATAGTGCGGATTTTGCTCTGTAGCTGGTTGTAGCCAATCTCGTAGGTGGCCCTGCTACGAGGAGTTCGGCTACCGCCAGTGTTAGCCCCAGAGACAGTGATACGGAAACGTCCGTCTACGCCTGTTCTCCCCAAGCCGACGCGCTTAGGCGATCTGATCTTAGTGCCTAGGTTAGAAGCTAGATCATTCGTCAGCCGAGACTTTGCCCCAGATTTGTTAGAGGCGTTGCCCCCCGCTAGGACTAATGTGCGGTTAAAGCGAACATTTTTTACGCCTGCTTCAGTGTTTTGCCCGCGTAAATAGGGCACTGTGTTTTCACCAAAGCTCTGCTGGTATTCGTCACTGTCAAGGTAAGAATCAATCTCGCCTTCATAGCCGCGCTCTGCATAAATAGCCGTATGGGCCGCAATCTCACTTTGATCTTCTGGGGCACGCCCGAGAAGATTTTGAAAGTTCTTTTCAATGAAGCTATAGGCAGAAGACGCCTCGAAGAAAAATCGACGGTAGAGATCGGATTTGGCGATCGCCCGAACGAACCCACGCACGCTAATATCGCCATTGCGCAACAGCGATTCAGCACTAGCGAGGCGTTCGCTATCCATAACGTGATGATTGCCCAGAACTTGCTTGTAAACAGCCTGAATCACAATGTCCAAGTCTTCTTCTGAGGTGTCTTGACGGAGCTCTACTGGCTCAGAAGTCGTCAACCAAACTGACATAAAGATTGCCCCACTACTAAATACTAAAGAAAGATAAAAACAGGATTAATCGCTATCGACGCTTAGCCGCTGGCTCAGTCATACAGCCGCCAGAGATAGCCCCGATACAGTCCCCTCACTACCAGATAACCGGACTGCGAGGGTTGAAATAAGAAACTGTTTATCTTCTCCAAGTAACTTAATAAAGTTAGTAGGGTAGCCGAAAGGCCACAGCCACGAATTCTAAAAAGCTAGATCAAAAAAAGCTGAAGTCAGCTCGAAAAGAACGCTATCAGAATCTTTTCTTAAGGTATAGAAAAGCGCTGATAGTAAACTTTCACTGCTGAATCTTCAGCTTTTATAAGGAGATGACCTGTGCCTATCCCCGATTACCTATGCACCTGATAAAGCCGGGAGAGGTAATCGACTTAAATTTCAGTGATACTGACGATTTGAGCACCGCTACGCTGAATACGCTGAATCTGAGGAGTCATCTTCCTCGCCGATACAATGTACTCGTTGAAGCTGACTCGACGAGGCGCGTCAAATTTAGCCCCGGTCGTCCGAATCCTAAAGCGTTTTTCAGTCGTAGAACCAGCGGTCGCCTTAGCAGTGGTGATCTTATTGGCGCTATTAGTTGCCACATCATAAACCAGCTGAGATGCCGTGACGGCGCTGCTAACCTGTGCAGGGCCTCGGTTCACCGCAAAGTTACGGTTATATACGACCTGCTTGCGACCTGGCTCACTCTTTTGACGAGCGTAGGGCACGAGGTTCTCGCCAAAGGCATCTTGATACTCTTCACTATCGACATAGGAGTCAATATCAGCCTCGTAGCCTTCTTCAGCGCATCGGCGGATATGCTCAGACACCTCTGCTTGAGACTCAGGAGCACGGCCTAAAATATGCTGAAAATTAAGCTCTACCAGACGGTAGGGTGAGCAGCTCTCAAAGTAGCGAGTCCGGTAAAAATCAGACTTGCCTACAGCGCGAACAAACTCACGCACTGAAATAGAGCCGTCACGTAGCTGAGACTCAGCCGTGACCAGACGCTCACTTTCCATCACATGAGGATTACCCAACACCTGCTTATAGAGCGCGCGAATAATCGCACTCAAATCTTCGGGCGAACTCGTGGGCCAAAGCTCGTACATATAATCTGACATGGGGATTCTCCTAAAACACAACTTTCAATAAATACTTTTTAAGGGGTCTAGCCAACTGAGTTCTCAGATGAGCTAGCTCTAAACCACCAAAAGATACGGAAAAGGCGAGCGACTACCGACAGCTTTCACTGACTGATAGCTCACTCGCCTAAGCTCGTAGCTGGTTAATCAACCGCAGTGATGCTGGCGATGACACCGCCTTGATTGTGGATGCGCTGATACTCTTGAGAGAGCTTCTCGTAAGGCACCAGATAGACTTGGTTGGCCCGACGGAACTTGGAGGCTGCCTTGCGTACAGTATTTGCGCGGATGGAGGTAACCTCGATGCGGTACACCTTGCCGCGATCGCCGATGCTGGCACCCACACGAGTAGGTGCGGCAGTTGGGGGCTCGCTGAAGGCCCAGCCAGTAGAACCACCAGAAGGTGCCTTAACAGCGGTGGGCAATGCGTTGATCACCAGCTTATTCAGGCGAGGTGATTTGCCGGATGTGCTGCCTTTGAGGGAGCTGCTAGAAGCGCCTCGAACCAGCTCAAACAGGTGCGTAAACTCAACCATGCTCTCAGACGCTTCGCTCTTATAGCCGCGAATGTAGGGGACGAAGTTCTCCCCGAAGGTGTTCTGATACTCATCGCTGTCGAGATAGGTATCGATATCGGCCTCAAAGCCTTCCGCATCAAGAACGTTGCTGTGGAACTTCATTTCGTCATAGTTGTTCGGCGCGCGACCTAGCAAATGACGGAAGTTTAGCTCGGTGTAGCGGTAGCGAGGGCAAGACTCAAAGAAGCGGGTGCGGTAGAGATCTGATTTGGCCACCGCGCGGACAAATTCTCGGACGCTGTACTCACCTAGCTTGAATTGGGACTCGGCGACTGTTAGTCGCTCACTCTCCATGACGTAGGCATTACCTAAAACTTGCCGGTAGACGGCATTAATAATGTCCTCACGATCACCAGCCGAGAGACCGGGAACCCACTCGACTGGCGGAGTTTCTTCAAAAAGACTGACGCCCAATCGTGATGCTGGTCCGAAAGCCATGAATGCTATCTCCTAGTTGACAACAGTAAAATATTAAGAGAGCTGCCTCATACCACAAGCTGTCTCACGCACAACACTTCACTACAAGCGCCTATCGTAAGCTTGACTTGAGCTAAGCCTGACTTGGTGTGAGCTTTGGCTGTTTTGCGCTTGGGCAAAAAGTCTATCTGCCTTTTGCAGCGCCCAAACACAACAAGCTTGAGAAACAAGTCTCTGCAAGCAATCTACAAACGTGCTTGCGTATTCTCATTTTGTCGGTAAAAGGGACGTGTCTTTGTAAAGTTTTATGAATAAAGATCTTTGCCTATACCTTAGCTTGAAAAAGCCAGATAGCTCATGGAGAAAGGGATATAGCTGTAAATCTAAGCTGTTTTTCAGGCGCATTCTTGAGAAATTTACACCATCAACAATCGTCAGTTTCGTTGTTTAACTTTACAAAGCCTTGCGTGACGCTCTGTTTTTTTGTGCAATTCAACGACGTTTTGACAATGCTATACCGCTATCGGGTCTGAATCAGGTCTGAACGAACGCAGATAGTTGATTAATTAAGTGGTCAAAGTAGGGCGCCAAGGCGGGCTGAGCTTCGTTTGAAAAGCGGGAGAGGCTAGCTTTTTTAATTCCTTTCAGGCCCTTTAGCATAGCTGGGAGCGGGACCCGTAGCTCTTTGTAAAGCTCCTCCATTGCGGCTAGTCCGTCGGGGTTGGTATAGCTTGTCTGCTGTCCGGCAATGCCGTAGGTAATGCAGCGCAAAAACTGCCAAAAGTCTCGCCAGCAGGCTTCAGCGCGCATGGGTGGGTGCAGTCCGCCGCCGGGTTCTAAAATATCTGGGAATGCTTGAAGGACGGTTGCGCGCGCCTCATCGACAATCTCGGTAGCTTGTTCGCGTAGCTGTCTGACGATGCGGGTGGTATCGACTTCCGCTGCTTGCAAGGCACTGTCGAAAGCGGTGAGTGAAGGAGCGATGACGGCGAGATCGTCGTCGGTGAGATATCGGCTCTCGTCATCGGCACTCTGTAGGCGGGCGATCGCCTCAGCCGATATGCCTGACCAATTTGAAAAGCTAACAATTCGTGCCTTGGGAATGAGCTGCTGGGCTCGTTCACTCAGTTCAGTTCCGGCGGGTCTATTGACGACAGGTCCATTCATCACAGGTCTATCTACCACGGTTTTTTTATTATTGCGGCTTTTGTTTGGGCATTTGCTGCTCAAGCTGTCCAATCGCGAGAGTTGCCGCCCGCTGTACAGAGATTTCAGAATCTCGCTGTAAAGACTGGATGGCTTCGATGGCGTTGGTGTTGCCGAGTTTGGCCAATGCCATCACGGCGGCCCTGCGGACCGCTCCTTCGGGATCTTTGAGGCAGGCAATGAGGGGCTGATAGGCTTTTTGGCAGTTCAGTCGGGCTAAGTTTGCAGCGGCTTCAATTCTGACTTCTGATGACTGGTCACTAAGGGCCTCAGTCAAAATAGTCAGTGCTTTTTGGGCTTCTTCAGATCGAGGGGGTGCGACAGGTGGCTGCGAGTTGGTTGGCTGTTTCTGTTGCTGGCCGGTCTGCTGCTGGACAAGATGGGCGATCGCCCCAATGACCGCTGTCCTCACCGCCGCCGACGGGTCGCTCATAATGCGATACAGCCGCTCTTTGACTTCACTGCTCATCGAAGCCATTGCCCAGGCCGCATGGCCTTTACAGCTTTCGCTGGCCTTTTCTGAACCGAGGACTTCCCGCAACGCGTCAAAGGCAGGCGCCCCTACTTTGGCTAGTGCACCTGCTGCCGCGCTCTTCACACTAATGTCAGGATCTTTTAACAGCGCTTCGATCAGGCCAGAGACTGAGTCGGGATCTCCAATCTTGGTGAGCGCGTTGCAGCAGGCCCTGCGCACGACCGATTCTGCGTGATGAGCGAGCCCTTCTAGTAGAAATGGCGTAGCGGACTCGCCAATTTCACCGAACGTATCTACCAGCCTCAGACGCGTCGCTCGCCGAGGATCGACCAGCGCCTCGACCATTTGCCGCAGTAAAAAAGGATCCGGATCATCGAAGGTCAGCAGCTCTACCTGATTGTTAACAGAGTCAATCAGCTGATCGACTCTGGCCTGAGAGTCTGTAGACGCGGGGGAGCGTCCCTCTTCGTAGATTGGAGATTGAAGCGGGCTCTGATTATTCTCTTCGTGCTGTTGGCCAGTTTGCTCTTGGTCCTGGTTTTTTTGCTCCATCTACTGATCACCTCTTTATCCGTCGGTAGTTGCCCATTAATGGATGGTCTTTAGTTGTTAAACGATCTACCCTGTAGCTGTGCTAAAGATGCATCTATTTTGGCAATTTCAGGATGATTTTTAAGCTGGCTCATCGCCATCGACTTGGGTAGCTTGGCCTTTTTGGCGGCGGTGGTAAAATCTTCGACCAGGCGAGCGCGGTACTGTTCTAATTCAGCAATGACTTCAGCGACTTCTTCGGTGGATGGTGTCCGAACAGAAGACTGGCCGGTGGATATTTGCGAGGGGGCGGATTCTGTCATGGTGAACACCTCTACTGATATGGATCTACTATTTTAGGCGGAGTGTTTGGCTACCCCTTCAAATTTACAATCGTATCATCGGATACTGCCTGGATGAGCATCTGGATAGGGATTACTCGCTCTAGTCGTTTTTGCTACGTAGAAGATGACTAATCGATAGCTAGAATCCTTCCTTAGCTAGAATTTTAGGTCAAGGGTCATGCAAGCGTAAATCAAGCTGTAGCTCAATGAATATTTCTGAAATCCAACCATTGCTAGCTAGTGAAGATGTTCAGCAGCGATTACGAGGGCTAGTTGCTCTAAAAGATCACGGTAGCGAAGCAGCTGTGCCTCTTTTAATCAACCAGTGGCAAGATTCGGCGCCTGGGCAGCGCTCAACGATGAGGATAAAACGGTCGCTTAAGCTGGTATGTCAACGCTGAGCATGTTAGCTGGCACCCCTCAATCTCAACCGGCTCTAGATGCGCTGTTCTCGCTGGTAGAGATTGAGGACTGGCGATCGCGCATGTATTTGGCCTATGCGCTCAAGCCCTTCAAAGCTGAACGCGCTAAAAGCGCTGATACAGCTACGTAATGACAGTCATCGCAAGATCGTCGCGGTTGCTTTAGAGGGGTTACTGCCGAACTAGACTTCAAACTGAGCGACAGACAGATTGTTGCTTTGCTCTGAATAGACTATCTTTAAGTGTGAATTAATGTTTCATTTAAAGGGAATGCTGACTGATTTATGCAGTTGGCTATAAAAAGGAGTGATCGCGATGATTTTGTCTGCAACGTCTGATACCGCAATGTCTGGTGCTACCCCAAACGTACAGCCCAGCGAACAGTCTAATGTGGCAGAGCTGGAAGCTCGGGCGATCGCCTTTTTCAAGCATTCTGAAGGTAGTTGGCAGTCTCGTCGTCGCTACTACACTTTGGCCAATGGCGAAGCGCAAGAAGTGGTTAGCGATATTACTGTTTGCTTTTTAGCGGGTGATCACAGTGAGTTGGCTGATCTCGCAGCTCGCCATGAGCTCAGCGTGCCGATGATCTGTGGCGCTAAAGTGACGTGGGAAAGCCACTACATTATGCCGAGCCGTAGTAAGCCTTCTATCGGCTCTACCGTTTTTGGAATTCGAGGAGATGTGATGTACCGTGATCGTGGTTTTGCGACTCCTAAGCCAGTGACTGCTAGCTACAAGTTTACGGGCGATCGCACGATGGTGCTGCGAACCGAATATGGCGGCTCTTCGTTTGAAGAAGAACTCAAGCTCGTCGGCGAAAACTACCGCACCCGTCAAACAATTATCTCCCGTGCTGGCGAAGAAATCATGATTGGTCAGTACTTAGAAAAACGCCTGTAGAGAGGACGATGTAGCGATTCACAAAGCAGCTATCCGTGGCAGCTTTACACATTATTCTCTACAAACATTTCGCAAACACATCACATACTCTTGATGGGGTTGACCGGATTATCCGAGTAGGGTTGTGTAACCTTTATTGAAGTTGCTAGACCAGCAGCCTGATACTGCTGGCAAAGCGCTCTCTCAAGAAGGGCTCCTGACAAAAATCTATCTCTGTTGATGAAGACCCATCAAGAGGAGAACCGTTTTGAATGGCGTATTTGAACGGCGTATCCGCGAAAATCACTAGATTTTCCGGCCTGCTGCTTTTTGGGCATCCTGCCTACAGACATTATCGGCAGCCCTACTGTCAGAGCTACATCTACACACTACTCAACTAAGGATTCTTGGAATAATGACGCAATCGAAGCGGGCGCTAATTACAGGTATTACAGGACAAGACGGGTCATACCTAGCAGAGCTGCTGCTAGAAAAAGGCTACGAAGTGCATGGCATCATCCGTCGAACCTCTACTTTTAATACCGACCGCATCGACCACATTTATGTAGATCCTCACAAAGAAGATGCCAAGCTCTTTTTGCATTACGGCGACCTTAACGATGGCACGATGCTGCGTCGCATTCTAGAGCAAGTGAAGCCATCAGAAGTTTATAACCTGGGCGCTCAGTCTCACGTTCGAGTCAGTTTTGATTCGCCCGAATATACCGTCGATACGGTCGCAATGGGGGCGCTGCGTTTGCTAGAGGCGATTCGCGACTATCAGCAGCGCACAGGTGAGCAGGTTCGCTTTTATCAGGCGGGTTCATCTGAAATGTATGGCAAGGTGCAGCACGTTCCCCAATCAGAGGAGACTCCCTTCTACCCTCGCAGTCCCTACTCCTGCGCCAAAGTGTATGCCCACTGGCAGACCATCAACTACCGCGAGTCTTACGACATGTTTGCTACCAATGGCATCTTGTTTAATCACGAATCGCCTCGTCGCGGCGAGACGTTTGTGACTCGCAAGATCACTCGGGCATTAGCGCGTATTGTCGCTGGCGAGCAAAGCAAACTATACCTCGGTAACCTCGACGCCAAGCGCGACTGGGGCTATGCCAAAGATTACGTCAAGGCGATGTGGCTGATGCTTCAACATGACAAGCCGGATGATTTTGTGATTGCCACTGGCGAAACCTACTCCATTCGTGAGTTCTTAGATATTGCTTTTAACTACGTTGGCCTCGACTGGCATGACTATGTTGCCTTCGATGAGCGCTATCTGCGGCCCGCTGAAGTGGATCTGCTGATTGGCGATCCCACAAAGGCTCAAAAAATCCTCGGCTGGAAGCGCGAAGTTAGCTTTGATGGCTTAGTGAAGCTGATGGTGGATGCTGATCTCGAAGCGATTGGGCAAAAGCCTGTGGGTGTTGCTAGTGAAGGATTTAACGGAGCTACCGTGCGTAAGCAAATGATTGGTTCTCTGTCTTAAGTAAGCTTCTCTGTCTTAAGTGGAGCTCTATGTCTTAAATAGAGCTCTCAATTCAGCTGCCTTTAACCTGGCTAAGTAAATAAGCATCTACGTGATTTGTGGATACAGGAAGGAATGAGAAATAATGGAACTCGCAAATAAGAAAATCTTGGTGACTGGTGGGGCTGGTTTCCTTGGCAAGCAAGTTGTAGCGCAGCTTAAGCAGGCCGGTGCTAGCTCTGAAAACATCTTGGTGAGCCGATCGCGCGACTATGACCTAACCGAGATGGAAGCCTGTCGGCGAGCTGTGCAAGGTCAAGATGTGATTATCCACCTCGCGGCTCACGTCGGTGGCATCGGCCTCAACCGCGAAAAGCCCGCAGAGCTGTTTTACGACAACCTGATGATGGGCACTCAGCTCATCCATGCCGCTTACCAAGCAGGCGCTGAAAAGTTCGTTTGTGTGGGTACAATCTGCGCCTACCCCAAATTCACGCCCGTTCCCTTTAAAGAAGATGACTTGTGGGCGGGCTACCCCGAAGAAACCAATGCTCCCTATGGCATTGCCAAGAAAGCGCTGCTAGTACAGCTAGAAGCCTATCGCCAGCAGTATGGATTTGATGGCATTTACTTGCTGCCTGTCAACCTATACGGCCCCGAAGATAACTTTGATCCGCGCAGCTCGCATGTGATTCCGGCGCTGATTCACAAGGTGCATGAGGCCCAGATGCGTGGAGACAAAACGTTGCCCGTTTGGGGTGATGGTAGTCCTACTCGCGAGTTTCTTTACTCGACTGATGCGGCTAGAGGCATTGTCCTAGCCGCCCAGAACTACTCTGACGCTGCCCCTGTGAATTTGGGGACGAATGCGGAGATTTCGATTCGTGACTTAGCCGAGCTGATCTGTGAACTGATGGCGTTTGAAGGTGAGCTGGTGTGGCAGACCGATAAGCCTAACGGCCAGCCTCGTCGCTGTTTGGATACGGAAAGGGCAAAGCAGGCATTTGGCTTCGAAGCGCAGACAGATTTCCGTGAGGGCTTGCAGAACACAATTGAGTGGTATCGCAAGAGCGCGGTGTTGCAGCCTGCGTAGCTTTGTCTATAGTCAGCTGGTCGGTGAGGAAAATTGTCGGCTATTGGATAAATTAACCTGCCACAAGCCAGAGAAACTAACCTCAGAACTTCTATAATTAGGGCGCAGTAGAGCTGTGGTAAATACTGACAGGCCATTAGGGTTTGTTTCGGTGAGCCACAGAGCTGCTGCGCTTTCAGTATAGTTAAAGTTTTTCCAAGCGCATTCAAAACGTAAGGGTATTTCAGAGGCACTGAGCGAGAGAGCATGGCAGAGGAAAATAAATCTCCACAAACCGAGACCGATAAAGCCGCAGAATCTAAAGCCGCAGAATCTGATAAGAGTCAATCTGGCAAGGATCAATCTGATAAGGGCAGTGCCAAAGCTGCTGCTAAGTCGGATAAGAAGCCAGCGGCCAAAACTGACAAAAAGCCAGCGGCTAAGAAGGAAAAGCCACCTAAGCTAGAAGATAAGCCTTTTAATGAGTTTATGGAGCAGCACTATCTGCCGAGCTTGAAAGAGGCGATGGCTAAAGAGGGTATTGATGATCTGAGCCTAGAGTTTGCTAAGCGCAAGATAGAGGTGATGGGCCAGAGCGATGGCGATCCCTACTGGCAAGTAGAAGGGCAGTGGGACGAGGCGGGCGAAGGTCAGCGCCGATTCAATATTGCGTTTATTGATGAGGATATCAAGGGTCAAAAGGTATTTACCTTAGCTGCGAATGGTGCCAAGCCCAGCACAATTGAGCAGTTTATGGGTGATGAGCGCCGGATTACCTTGGACTTGATGGTGCTTTATACCCTGCAGCGACTGAATGGGCAGAAGTGGTTGACGCGAAATTAGGCTTCGGCTACGCTCAGCCTACGGGCTTTTTTTCATGGGGTATCTAGTCGGAGATGTTGTCTTAGGGTTAAGTCAGAGGGCTGCCCCCGGAGGCTGAACCAAAGGGGGAAACTAGAGGGTTGAGCAAAAGAGGGAAACCAGAGGGTTGAGCGTAGTCGAAACCCGGCTCTGCACATAGTCTGAGATGACAACGGAAAAACAAAGGCCCAGAACAAGGATCTCAGTGCAAAAAATGCCGTATTCCGGTAAACACCATGATCAGACCTAGCTCATCTGCGGCTTTGATTGAGTCTTCGTCGCGGATGCTGCCGCCGGGCTGCACAATCGCGCTAATGCCAGCAGCGGCTGCGGTGCGGACTGAATCATCAAACGGAAAGAATCCGTCGCTGGCGAGAACTGCGCCCTTTGCCTGATCACCTGCCTGTTCTAGGGCGATTTTGACTGCGCCTACGCGATTCATTTGACCTGCACCCACGCCGAGCGTGACGTTGTTGTGGGTGACCAAAATGGCGTTGGATTTGACATGCTTGACCACGCGCCAAGCAAAGAGCAGTTCGGCGAGTTCGGCCTGGCTAGGCTGCTTTTGGGTGACGATCTTCCACTGACTGGGATCTTCACGCAGGTTGTTAGCAGTTTGGGTGAGGAAGCCGCCTGCGATCGCTTTTACCGTCTGCCTTGGCCCTGACATTAAATCTGGTAGGACCAAAACCCGCAAATTCTTTTTTTTGCCCAAGATTTCGCTTGCCGCGTCGCTGCAACCTGGGGCAACCACGCATTCTAAAAATGTGCCAGTGAGTGCTTCTGCCGTTGCCTCATCAATTGGCTGGTTGAGTGCGACAATGCCACCAAAGGCGGAAACGTTATCTGCCTCGAATGCCTGTCGGTATGCGCTACAGAGCGTATCGCTAATCGAAACGCCACAAGGGTTTGTATGTTTGAGGACGGCTGCGGCAGGCTGATCTTCGCTCGGGAATTCGGTAATGATGCGGCGAGCGGCTTCTAGATCGACTAAGTTGTTATAGCTGAGGGCTTTGCCTTGCAGCTGTTCGGCAGCGGCCCAGCCACTGGCAACAGCGCCGCTTTGATACCAGCCAGCGCTCTGATGAGGGTTTTCGCCGTAACGCAAGGTCTGCGTTAGCCGACCGCTGATGGCGTAGTTGGCTGAAATGCCTGAATCGTCGTTGGACTGACGCTCGCTAAGGTATTGGGCGATCGCACAGTCGTAGTTCGCCGTATGCCAAAACGCCTGCTGCGCGCAGGATGCTCGAAAGTCTAGCGGTGGATGGCCGTTATTTGCCTTGGCGACTACTAGGTAATCATCGTACTGATTGGGGTTGCACAGCACGGTTAAATACTGATGATTTTTAGCGGCGGCGCGAATCATCGTCGGCCCACCGATGTCGATGTTTTCGATAGCGTCGGCTAGGCTGATCTCAGGGTTCGCAATGGTTTGCTCAAAGGGATATAGATTTACAACGACCAAGTCAAACGGTCGAATGTCATTGTCTGCGAGATCTTTGGCATCTGCGCTCTGATCGGAGCGCGCCAAAATGCCGCCATGTACTTTGGGATGCAGCGTTTTCACCCGTCCGCCTAAAATTTCGGGCGATCCGGTATAGTCAGAAACCTTGATCACTGGAATGCCCGCCTCGCTGATGGCCTTGGCAGTGCCGCCTGAGCTGACGATTTCAAAGTCGAGGTCACGGTGGAGCGATCGCGCGAATTCAACTAGGCCAGTTTTGTCTGAAACGCTCAGCAGGGCAAGGCGGGACATGGGCAATGCAATAGAAGGGTGATTAAGAACGGAACTTATAAGATTACAGGATAAGATTACCGAAAAAGACTCGAAAGAGATGTCGATAAGTAAGTAAGGTAGGTCCTTTTGCCAAGCCGTTTATCTGATGGTGCCTCTTTGAGCGCGATCGCCATCACTCCCAAAAATCTCGTTGCCGATGCCAGCTCTGACAAGCTGATGGTTTTGCTGCACGGCTGGGGTGCCAATGCCCGAGATGTAGCTGGACTGATTGAGGCGATCAGCATGATCTCCCTTCCCTTTAAAGGCATTTTGCCAGATGCTCCGTTTGCTCATCCAATGGCACCGGGGGGAAGGCAGTGGTATGGCTTTCCGCCTAACTACGACTTTCGGATGCCATACGACTTTGAATCTCAAGATGATTTGCAGCAGAGTCGCGAGCAGCTTAAGTCTTGGATGGAATCACTCCCCAGCCAAACCGGCATTCCGCTGGAGAGAACAATTATGGGCGGATTTTCTCAAGGGGGCGCAATGACGCTCGATGTCGGTCCGCGTTTACCGCTAGCGGCGATGCTGATTTTGAGTGGCTATAGCCATGCGCCGATGGGCAAGTATGTGAGCGATCGCCCCATATTAGTCGTCCACGGCCGACAAGATCCGGTCGTACCGCTGTCAAAGGCGCAAGATACCAAAGCTCAGCTAGAACAGCAGGGACAGAGCGTGGCTTACCACGAGTTTGACATGGGCCATGAAGTTTCTTTAGAGGCCCTAAAAGTAGCCAGCCAGTTCTGTCAAGCGCTGGATTAGCCGATCAAAATTCTACGAACTAGACTGCATGAAAACCAAATTGGTGAAAACTGTCGTCCGGCGGCGTTGCAGATCGGCTCTCTTCAAACGCTCTTTATAAACATCATTAAACATCAGCGTTGCTACTTGTAACGGCGATTTGTATCCGCTTTACATTGAAGCCATTTCGACTAGTTTTGATCTATCTTGGTGATTAGGCGAGTGTTAATTTGCTCATACCTTTAACGTTGAGTAAATTTTGGGTAGGTTTGGGCTAGCTAAGGCTTATTTTAGATGCCTTTGGCTGATTCCTTCGGGCTGGTCTGTATGGTTAGGCAGCCACTTTGGTAGCCACCCTTTTTACATTTGAAGTTGTCACTACAGGTAGGTAATGGGCCATGCAATCTGCAAAACCTCGTCAGTCTGGACTGACATCTGAGCCAATGCACATCTCTACTCAAGAAATTGCCAAAATGACGCCAGAGCAAGTCGCTCAGCTCGCTCAGCGTTTGGAGACAGATGAGTATGCCAATGCTTTTGAAGGGTTGAAGGACTGGCATCAGCTCAGGGCTGTGGCCTTTCAGCGCTCTGAGCTAGTGGAGCCTTATCTTCATCTGCTCGATCTAGAAGCTTACGACGAGTCGTAGCACCCATCTTCGATATATGAATGTTCTCATCGGTGTAACCGGGGGAATAGCGGCCTATAAAGTCTGTGAAGTCGTCTCGACATTGGCGAAGTCTGGAATAGAGGTGCGAGTGCTGATGACACAGCAGGCTCAGCGCTTTGTTTCGGCTGTGACATTCGCGGCGCTTTCTCGTCATGCGGTCTATACCGATGCTGACTTTTGGTCAGAGCAAAGCCAGATAGAGGTTACCTCAGGCGCTCAGCCAAATACCCAGTCGGGATATCGACCGCTTCACATCGCGTTAGGTGAATGGGCGGACGTTTTTCTGATTGCGCCGCTAACGGCTAATAGCTTGGCTAAGCTGACCTATGGCTTGGCCGATAATCTGCTGACGAATACGGTACTGGCGTCGGTGTGCCCTGTGCTATTGGCCCCGGCTATGAATACCGATATGTGGCAGCAGCAAGCGGTACAGCGCAACTGGCAAAGTCTACTGACGGACTCTCGCTATCATGCGGTGGGCCCTGGGGCCGGACGGTTGGCCTGTGATCGCATCGGTACGGGTCGCATGGCAGAGCCCGCAGAAATTGTGGCTTACCTGAGCTCGCTGCTATACACCCAAGGCCGCCGAGACCTTGCCGGTCGGCACTTACTAATTAGTGCCGGAAGTACACAAGAATATTTAGATCCGGTGCGCTTTATTGGAAATCCGTCTACCGGACGGATGGGCATTGCGCTGGCAGTGGCCGCTCAGCATCGTGGGGCGCAGGTGACGCTGGTGCATGGTCCGTTGTCGTCTGCGATCGCCGCCACTATCCCGGCTGGCATTCACGCAATTGCGATCACCACTGCTGCTGAGATGGAGCAGGCCATGCTCACCCGCCTATCTGAGGCTGACTGGGTGATTATGGCTGCAGCGATCGCCGATGTCCGTCCGACTGCAACGGCTCCGAGCAAATTACCCAAGCATCAGCTGCCTGCTCAGCTACCGCTAGAGTCTGTGCCCGATATTGTGGCTCAGCTATCGGCGCGCAAGTCTGCGGGCCAAAAGGTGATCGGGTTTGCGGCGCAGACTGGCGAGATTGTCACCCCAGCGATCGCCAAACTCAATCGCAAGCAGCTAGATGCGATTGTGGCTAACCCGGTCGATCAGCCTGACAGCGGCTTTGGCAGTCCTGACAATGAGGCCGTGATTTTAGCGGCTGATGGCACCGAGCTGCGAGTTGAGCGCAGCAGTAAGCTACATCTAGCTCACTGCCTCTATGATTTTTTGCTGCGCTCAACGGATTCTACTTTGGCTACTCAGGTGCTGGCTCTTGAGGAGTCTCTGGGAGAAGAGAGTTGATCGTCTCAGAATCAGGCAACAGCCGAATCTGATTGAGGGATTCGTCGTCACTGGTCTCCATTTCTAGCAGCATCGCTTCTAGCGGCAGAACGCCCACACTAACGGCCGCACGCGCTTCCGGGTTCCGCTCAGCTAATTCATTGAGCAAGGATTCCAAATCAGCACGCGAGAAAAACATTGGAAAGATGGTTTCGCCATCATTTTGCTGAACGGGGGCCAATGATCCGTCTTCAAACCGTGCGAAGAACAGCGGCACTCCGCCCTGGTATCCAGCGTTGAGTTCAGCGGCCTGAGTGGCTTCGCTCTCTTCAGGTACGTACACTAGGCGCAGCGGCTGCTCACCTTCAGTGCGGCTTTCCTGATAGAGCTTTTCAAGATTGGTCACGCCGACTTGGGCATCCGGCGCAAACTCAGGATTGGCTTCATTCGCTCGCGCTAAGAAGGTCTCTGCATCTTGCTCAGTCATAAACACGTAGAGACTCGGCTCTTGAGCCTCACCTTCTGCCTGGGCGCTAGAGAGCAAAATGAGGCCATTGTCGTTCCCCAGAACGAAAACAGGGACGCTAGAAAGCTTTTCAGCCACCTGCGATGGGGGTAGCGCAAAGGCCGGAGCACTGAACCCGATGAGAATAGTGCCTATTGCCAGCGATCGCGCTACTGCTCGTGAAAAACTACGGCGGATGAAAGATTTCATAGATCCTCCTGATTGTGCGAGTCTATATTGTTTCTGTTTGAATTGTTCTTGATTTGGCAAACCCATCATGTGTGAGCTGCCTCACATCGCTCAAGCGGCTGTGGACAATTAATAAATTGACCTGTTGAGTAAATCTAGATAAAGATCGCGCAATCGGGATGACAGGATTCGAACCTGCGACATCCTGCTCCCAAAGCAGGCGCGCTACCAAGCTGCGCTACATCCCGGCTATCTAGGATAACACCCTATGGTCATCACTATTAACTTTTGTTCTGTCTATTCTGTCTCTCTCCCGCGTTCTAACGACCTCTCTAGCCATACCCAGTTATCCGATGAAATCTGCTAATCATCCGATTGATCAATTGCCCGGCTTGAGCCTATCCCAAGTCAAGCAGCTCAGTGCCTGTGGCATTTTAACTACCTTTGACCTATTGCGCCAAGGCAACAGCCTCGCCCAGCGCCAACAGCTCTCTGCTCAGCTAGACACTCACATCAAACACATTAATAAATGGACAGCATTAGCTAACTTAGCCCGCATTCCAGGGGTGGGTTGCCAGCACTGTGGACTGCTGCTGCATTCAGGGGTGAGTACGCCACAGCAGCTGGCGGGGATGAGTGTTCAGCGGCTGCATCCTCAGCTGCTACGGCTACAGGTGCAGCTTTTTAATCGCGCTGATTTAGCACCAGATGCGGCCCAGGTCGCTGCCTGGATTCAGCAGGCAAAGAGAATGATCAGCGATCGCTGATAAAGATGACTTCAGGCATCGTGCACTGCGCTGATTTCATCCTTTTCATCAATCTGGATACCAGAACATGCCTTTGATCCCTTCTGGATCGGGCATAAAGCCTAGCTGCTTATAAAAATTCACGACGTCAGGATCAGCGAATAGCGTAACGTTGCTGATATCCTCGCTGCGCAGCTTTTTGATTAGCTGTTTCATCAGCGCTTTGCCCAATCCTTTCCCTTGCGAATCTGGATGGACGACAACATCCCAAATGGTGGCGTTAAACGCATGGTCGGAAGTCGCTCGCGAGAAGCCAATCAAGCGCTTACGATTGCCCTTTTGCTCCCACATGGTGATGACCAAGAAGCTGTTTTGAATGGCCTTGCGGACTTTGCGAATTGGGCGACGAGACCAGCCAACGGCGTCGCAAAGCTCTTCGAGTTCGTAGAGGTCGATGGTGCGATCCGTGCTGAAAAATATACGGGTGTTTTCGCTGGCACTTTTAGCATCGGCTAGATGCCCGACAGTGGCTGTTTGCTGGGAAACTGAAGCAACTTCAGTGGTCGTGAATAAGCTTTTCCAGAAACCCATGCAGGCAAAATGATTATTTCGTCAAGGCAAATAGAGCTCCATCAAAGAACTCAATAAAAGTATATCTCTTGGTAGCTCAATTCATCGGTTCATTTTATGGCGTCGCTGTGCGGCGGCTAGGCGTACCTAAAGGGTATCTATAACGCTTTTTCTCAATCGCCATTGAAAATCTTTGAAAGTTGCTTTGAGCCGATGTCTTCGCAAGCGGATCAGATCGATCAGATACTCTCAGTCTCTCAATAGCTAGCAGTGGCTAGACCGTTGCGGTAAAACAACAAAAACTAATAGACCACAGCGAAACCGGGCAAACTATAGCAGCGCTCAAGTTTTTGATCCAAATTTTTTGAGTATTGTCTGGAGCGTAGATGCCTCTGGGCTCTGGTGCGCCACAGGAGATTGCCCCCGTTATGTCAACTGGTTTAGCGCCCTCTACTTTGGATTTGCTCAAGCGATTCAATCGAGCATTTCCTCAGTTTTATGAGCAGTTTGTTAGCAGCGATATCCAGCTCCAAAATTTGCGGCTGGCCTATCAGCTTTTTAGAACGCAAAAAGCCGTGATTGAGCTGACGTCACAGGGCGATCGCACGACGCTACAGTTTGCCTATCGCAATCAGTCTTTTTTGCTGAGTGATATTTTTGGGGTGCTGACCGCTTACGGTCTGACGATTCACAGCCTGAGCCTGTATGGGCAGATCTATCCACCCATGCTGGTCTTCGTCAAGCTAGTGGTCTCTCGGGGGGGAAAGCAGCTCTCTGTAAAAACGGCTGAGAACGTCCGGCGAGCCGTGCAAGAGGCCCTCGCTGGTCGGTTTGAAGTGGAAAATATGCTAAGCGTCGAATTCAATCTGGATGCAGGATTGGAGCGGGTTGAGACTGAGTTTTATGTCGATCCGGTTTTTCACTTACCGGCTATTTTGATCGAAGCTGACAACCAGCCTGGTTTGTTTTATAAGGTGATGTACAGCATTTGGCAGGAAGATCTGCTGGTGGTCAATGCTAACTTGCTGGTGTGGAAAGGCCGCACCCGGCTGATTTTGTATTTGCTGGGACCTAACGAAGGGATCATTCCAGACTATTTGGGACAAAAGATCGCTGAGGGGATGCGCGATCGCCTTTTGGGTCAGCTATAAACGATTCACTCATCAGCCAATCAGCTTGTGAATATCGCTTCAGTGATAGAGCGTTGCAATCTCAGTGATTGACAGCTTGGATTGAGCGCCCAGTGTAAGCGGTGAGCGCTCTCCCTGCTCAAAGTGTTCTACCGCTGCGCAGGCAATCATGGCAGCGTTGTCAGTGCAGTATTTCATCGGTGGAAAGATGACGCGGAAGCCATCAGCCTCTGCCGCGAGCTGTAGCTGCTGGCGAAGCGCACTATTGGCGGCAACGCCTCCCCCGACGACAATTGTCGATAGGTCATAGTCTCGCAGGCAGGTGATCGCCCGCTTTACCAAGGCCCTGACGACGGTGGCCTGAAAGCTGGCGGCAATATCCGCGACGGGCAGCTCACCATCGGCTTTCAGCTTGTCAGTCAGTCGCAGTACCGCCGTTTTAAGTCCGCTAAAGCTGGCGTCGTAAGGATGGAAGCCGCCTTCTGGCAAAGAAATTTTGCCCTCAGGCAGTGCGAATGCTTTGGGGTTGCCAGTCTGGGCGAGGCTGTCAATCACAGGGCCACCCGGATAGCCCAGATCCAGCAGCCGGGCGACTTTATCGAATGCTTCACCCGCCGCATCGTCACGAGTTTTGCCCAAGATGGCGTAGTCGCCAGTTCCCCTCACCTGGACGAAGCTAGTATGGCCACCGGAGACCAGCAGGCATAAAAAAGGCGGCTTTAGCGCGCGCTCACTCAGGTAAGCGGCATAGATATGACCTTCTAAATGGTGTATGCCTAGAAATGGCTTGCTATGCACCATCGCTAGGGTTTTGGCTGCTGTGATGCCGACCATCAGCGCGCCGACGAGTCCGGGAGCACAAGTTGCAGCGATCGCATCAATATCTGTCCAGGTGATTTTGCCTTGCCCAGAAGCCTGATCAAATGCCTGAGCGATCGCTTCTCCGACGGCGCTGACATGCTCCCTTGAGGCCACTTCTGGCACGACACCGCCGTAGCGCCGATGCAGCTCAATTTGTGAGGCGACGATACTGCTGAGTACCTGCCGGCCTCTGACAATGGCCACAGCCGTTTCATCACAGCTGGTTTCAATTGCCATAACGGTTGGCGGGTATGTGTGTGGCGCATTCATCTGCTGGCATTTCCTTGACTTAACCGTATGGTAGATGTTTGGTGGCGGTTGAGCCTGTCAATGTTTGCACCTCTGGGAGATTCAATTAACTTTACTTGTGTGCTGAGCCAGGCTTAACGGCTGCAAGTGTGTCGTGATGTAAAGCCCTCTCCCCGCTTTCTTTACGGCCTTTCCAAACGGGGAGTATGATTACCTGAAAGCTGGGCTTTGCTTGTCGGATTTCGTTTATATAACTTAATCAAAGGATAAGATTGCTCATGCCTTTAGTAATGAGAGGAAACCAATTTATGAGACGGTTGTTTGCTCTGGCTTTAGTTCTCTTTCTGTCCTTTGGATTTGCTTCTCCAGCAAATGCCGGGATGGCAGGTGACGATGTATCAGGTCTAGTCCCCTGCAACGAGTCAGCCGCTTTCCAAACGCGAGCTGCTGCTGCGTCCACCGATGCAGCCAAAGCCCGGTTTGAGTTTTATGGCAACACTAGCCTTCTGTGTGGCCCCGAAGGACTTCCCCACCTCGTCGTCGATGGTGATTTGTCCCATGCTGGTGAATTTTTGATTCCGAGTATTCTGTTTCTCTACATCGCTGGCTGGATTGGCTGGGCGGGTCGTGCTTACGTAATTGCCGTACGCGGATCAAAGTCTGCAGAAGAAAAAGAGATCATTATCGATGTTCCTTTGGCGCTGCAGTGCTCCCTGGCCTCAGCGACTTGGCCGCTACTTGCTTTTAAGCAGATGACCACGGGTGAGATGTTTGCCAAGAAGGAAGAGATTACGGTCTCTCCTCGCTAGCATCTTGAGGCTGCCGCTGGATTTGCCAAGCTGTGATTGCCCGCTGATTTTTCCTTGGGTAATTACGTGCTTGGTTCTAGGTGTAGCTGAATTCTGTTACCTCAGGCTTTGCTATTTAAGCCGTCGTTATCTAAGACTCCAAGGAGGAGTGCTATGAGCAGTAATTTTTTGAAGTATCTTTCCACCGCTCCGGTTATTGCCACCGTCTGGATGGTGATCACGGCTGGTATCTTAATTGAGTTCAATCGGTTCTTCCCCGATCTACTGCTGCATCCATAGTTGGGATGTTTAGTGGGATATCAAGTGTTTACCCACTGCAATTAAGCCGATGTATTGAATAAGTTTGGAGAACTCATTGTATAGATATGCCTTCATCATCAGAATTTATTAAGCCCTACGCAGGCGATCCGCAAATCGGTAACCTTGAGACCCCGTTGAATTCTTCGGGTCTTTCAGAAGCTTTGATTAGCCATTTGCCTGCCTACAGACAGGGGCTTTCTCCCCAGCGTCGTGGTCTAGAAGTCGGGATGGCCCACGGCTATTTGCTATATGGTCCCTTTGCTCTGCTAGGTCCTCTGAGAGATTCTGACGTTCCTGCGATCGCAGGTCTGCTCGGCGCTGTTGGCCTAGTCATGATTT
Organism: Phormidesmis sp.; assembly: GCA_049680585.1. Classification (GTDB taxonomy): domain Bacteria; phylum Cyanobacteriota; class Cyanobacteriia; order Phormidesmidales; family Phormidesmidaceae; genus Phormidesmis. Next base: position 14,310 of record JBAUIB010000013.1, on the reverse strand, counting down.
TAACCGTTTGCCTGTCGCTGTATAGTGGCGCGAACATCAGCCCTGAAGTATCTCGCAACACGCTTCCCTACACGCCTCCCGAGGGCCTTAGCCACGACGAAGGCTGGAGTGAATTTGCGGGTAGCTTTTTGATTGGTGGGATTGGGGGTGCGGCCTTTGCGTACTTATTAACTGCTAACTTGCCGCTGCTCTCTGCTTTGGTAGCAGGTGGTCATTAGACTCTGCTGTGACCGAGTTAGTTTTTTCATTACGCTTCAAGCGTGATGATTTGTCGGTAGTGATCTGACTATGCTCATCTGAGCGTGGTAATTTGAACGTATTTCCCCTTCTTAGGCTCTCCCTGAGAAGGGGATTTTAATGGATGCTAACAGATGAAAGCCGCTGATTTGGAGTTGGTGAGCACTTTTACTGCCAAAAAATACTTCTAGAATGGGCATGGTTTAATTGCGATGTAGTTACAGGCAGCCGTTCATGAACATTGGCGTTCCGAAAGAGAGCAAGGATCAGGAGTTTCGAGTAGGGCTGAGTCCGGCTAGTGTCCGGGCGCTGTGCGATCGCAATCATCATGTCGTCATTGAAACGCAAGCGGGAGTCGGGGCGGGCTTTCTCGATGAGGACTACCTCGAAGCCGGTGCCACGATTGCTCCGGACGCGGCTACGGCCTGGCAGCAAGCCATGATTGTGAAGGTGAAAGAGCCTTTGGCTGCCGAGTATCGCTATCTCACTTCAGAGCAGATATTGTTTACCTATTTGCACTTGGCAGCAGGCCGGGCGCTAACTGAAAAGCTGGTGGCAAGTGGCGTGAGTGCGATCGCCTACGAAAGCGTAGAGGACGGCGGTAAGCTTCCCTTACTCATGCCGATGAGCGTCATTGCCGGTCGGCTATCGGTGCAGTTTGGGGCTAGATTTTTAGAAAAGCAGCAGGGCGGACGCGGCGTTTTGCTAGGCGGGGTACCGGGCGTCGCCGCCGGAAGAGTGACGATTCTGGGTGGCGGTGTGGTGGGCACAGAAGCTGCCAAAATAGCCGTGGGGTTAGGTGCGCAGGTAGCCATTATCGACATTAATGTAGAGCGGCTCACCTACTTAGAAACGCTCTTCGGCTCGCGCGTCGCGTTGCTGCACAGTAATGCAGTCAATATTGCAGCGTCCGTCACAGATGCAGATTTGGTCGTGGGCGCGGTGCTTGTGCCTAACCGTAAAGCGCCAACTTTAGTGACACGCGAGATGGTTAGCCGCATGCGTCCTGGATCCGTAATTGTAGATGTGGCCGTCGATCAAGGCGGCTGTATAGAAACGCTGCGGGTGACCTCTCACAGCGAGCCGGTGTATACAGAACTTGGTGTCGTTCACTATGGCGTACCGAATATGCCGGGCGCAGTGCCTTGGAGTGCAACTCAAGCGCTCAATAACAGCACGCTACCCTATGTGCTCCAGCTCGCTGACTCAGGCATGGCCGCACTTGAGAGCGGATCGGCGATTGGCAATGGCCTGAAAATTGCGCTGAATGTGCACGATCATCAGCTTGTCCATCCGGCTGTGCAAAAGTGCTTTCCCGATCTGTAGCTTGATGGCTACAAAACCTTTTCACCACCCGCTGTGACCGCTTCTAGCCTGTCAAGACGAATGATAGTGCCGTCTTCTAGCTTGCAGTAGTCTGCGCCGTCTTTGGCATAGATATCAACGATTTTGCTTTCGGTTTTGAGCGTGTTGCCAGCGTCGTCTTCGTACTTAATTTGGCTGATACGGTGAAGGGTGGCGATCGCCTCTAGCTTGTCATGTAGTCCGCAGCTAACCGGGATATAGTCGCTCATGCTTGTTTCTAGGGGTTTGTACTGTTGCAGGTGTAGCAAATTCATATTGCTTGTGGATCTGCCGTTCAGGTGATTTCAATCTACTCAGTTCTGCCTACCGAGTGCTAATGGTAAGCACCTGCGGCGGTGTGGCGTCAGGCGGATAAAGGAACTGCACGTTCACATCGCGCTGTTCGCCGGGGGCCAAAGTCACTTCAATGAGCGGCGGTCCCTGCTCTCCTCGCTTTTGCTCTACATAGGTATAGTGAGCGCGCGATCGCCCATCATCTTCTTTATACAAGAACAGCACCGTTCCTCGGAAAAATATTCGAGACTCTGGATTTTCGCTGAACTGAAGCGCATTGCTGAGACTGTCGTTTGGGAGCGGGGTTTGGATAGAAACAGCGACTGTCTTAGGACTGTCAGTAGGGTTTGTTAGCGGCATATCGAGATTGTATTCAATGCCGTAGTTGCCATTAGCCCGATAGGCCGTATCTGCATAGCGAGCGGTGATCGGGGCGCTCTGAATTTGACGGGTGCCGAAGGTATTGCCTTCTACAGTACTGAGTGCATAAGAAATGTGCTCACCTGAAGCTGGAATAGTGAGCTGAGTGCTGCGGTTGTCGGTGAGGGTGGCCTTCCATTGTGAGCCCTCGGCGATGCCAGAAACGCGGCCATAGATAAAAGGGTTGGCCCGACTACCTGGTCGGCTAGGGGGCCGATCACGGGGGCTCGCTAACTGACCTTTCAGCAGAACTTGCTTCCAGTCGTCAAGGTCGGGAACGACTTCTCTGCCGTCGATTTGAGGGGCGTGCATCGCCAAGCTCGCGACGTATACAGGGCTGCTGCTGTTTAAGCGGAGGAGTGTAGATCGCCCGTTTAGTCGGGGGCCTTCTCCTGAAGAAGCACTGACTGGCGGCGGTGTGAGTTCGCTGCCGGGTGGAAGTGTGCCGTCAGTCGCGACATTGAGGCGGCGCAGCGGGATGGGTGCGTTTAGTAATAGGTGGCTTTCACGGGCGGGAATGGTGACCCGCCTGGGGAAAACAGACTGGCGGCGATCGCGCAAAACATCATTCATCACCCGGCTACCCGGCCCTGAAAAATTGTTGCTGTAAAGGTTTGAGCTGCCTGAGGAAATTTGGTTCCAGGGAGATTCTTGGCTGATGTAAGAAGACCCATCGCGAATCGTCAGCGTGACGGGGCGATCGCCTGGATTATGAACGACAATCCCTTCATACACGGTGCGCGTGTCTCTGTCATCTTGGCCGCGAGCAACGTGGTGAGAAAAAATATCGAAGCGTCCATTGAAGCTGTAGTTGAGATGAGCGCTCGGATCGCTTTTGCCACGGCTAGGAAAGGTAGAGAGTAAAATGCCGTCTGATTCAATAATTTCAGGGCTGTTGCTGTTAAAGACAGGGACGTTATCCAAGCTACCGGGGAGCGGACGAACCGCTTGCTCAATCGTAACGACGCTATTGTCTGAGCGGAGATCTGGCTGGACGTCCAACTGGGCGACTAGCGACGCGATTTCTGATTGGACGGGCAGTGTGACGTTGGCGGATAGGCTGGCAAGCGCATTCGCCAATGAGAAAAAAGAAAGTAGCGAAAACATAAATTCTTAAGGAACCATCAGAGAATCAGCATTGGTCAACGCATAGTGCTTTTGGTTACGTGCATTTTGTAGCGGTGACGTCTGTAGATGTCGTGTCTGTCGATACGACGGTAGAAATACGGAGATGACCCAGTGAATGGGTAAGACAATATCACCGTACGCGTGAAGCTTGCAATTAACGGGTGGACAGTTGCTGGATGTGGACAGTTCGCCAACTGTCTGTGACTGTCTGTGGCTGTCTGCGCGATCTGCTGAGATCTCGATCACATTGCCCGTTAGCGATCGCCTTCGCTGATAACAATACTGGTAAGGCTATCGGCAATGATGGCGTGGCATAGAGCGATCGCCTCTTTTTTTTCTCGCTTCTCTAACTGTCTGGCTATCTAGCCTTTACCAAAGTGGGTAATCCCTGATAATCGTTACTAATCCCCTTTTGAGTGGTTCCCTATGCGAGATTTTCACCTTCCCGGTCGCTCCCCTGCCTACAGTAGTGGTGGAATGGCCGCGACCTCTCATGCTTTGGCGACGCTCACGGCGATAGATGTTTTAAGAGCGGGGGGAAATGCAGTCGATGGGGCGATCGCTGCTTCAGCGGTTCTATGTGTCGTAGAGCCTCAAGCGACGGGTATCGGCGGCGATTGCTTTGCCTTATATGCGCCTGCTGGTACGGGTGAAGTAGTCGCACTGAATGGATCAGGCAAAGCGCCTGCCGCCGCTCATCTGAGCTGGTATCTTGAGCAAGGCATGAAGCAGATTTCGCTGCAAAGCCCTCATGCGGTCACTGTGCCGGGTGCAGTCGATGCCTGGTGTCAGCTCCACGCCGACTATGGCCGAAACCCCTTTGCTGAGCTGCTCGCGCCTGCTATTCGTCTGGCAAAAGAGGGCTACACGGTGCATCCGAGGGTGGCTTCTGACTGGGCTCAGCTCGCCAAAAAGCTGAGGGCGACGCCTCATGCGACGCGGATGCTGTTGGTCGATGGGCAAGCGCCCAAGGCGGGCGATCGCCACCGCCAACTCGAGCTAGGCCGTACGCTAGAAATTATCGCCGAGCAAGGGCGAGAGGGCTTCTATACCGGATCAGTCGCGGAAGATATGGTGGGATATTTGCGATCGCTCAGCGGCCTCCACACTCTCGAAGACTTCGCCGCACCGCAGGCAGAATACGTCACGCCGATTTCTACGCAGTACCGGGGCTACGACGTCGTTGAGTGTCCGCCGAATGGCCAGGGCCTGACGGCGCTGATTATGCTCAACATTCTCTCAGGCTTTGATCTGACGGATTTTTCGCCGATGAGCGCGCAACGGCTGCATCTGGAGTGTGAGGCGGCAAGGTTGGCCTATGGGGTGCGCGATCGCTACATCGCCGACCCCGATCAGGCCGATATTCCCTTGGAAGCCTTACTTTCACAAGATTACGCCGCTCAGCTCCGCGCCAAAATCAGGCTAGACAAGACGATGCCGCCGCTGGCTGATTCAGATTTTCCCACCCATCCAGACACGGTCTATCTCTGTGTGGTTGATGCTGACGGCAACGCGGTGAGCTTTATCAACTCGGTGTTTCACGGCTTTGGCAGCGGATTGGTGAGCCCGAATACCGGTGTGGTTTTGCAAAATCGCGGGGCAGGGTTTCGGTTAGAAGAAGGGCATCGAAATGCGATCGCGCCCTACAAACGTCCACTTCACACCATTATTCCTGGCATGCTGATGAAAGCGGGCCGCGCCGTCATGCCCTTCGGCGTCATGGGCGGTGACTACCAGCCCACTGGCCACGTCCATCTGCTTACAAACCTGCTCGACTACCGGATGGATGTCCAAGCCGCCCTTGATTTTCCTCGAGTCTTCCACGATGGCAAAGTCTGTCAGGTTGAAAAAGGCGTGCCCGCTCAGGTTCAATCAGCGCTGTCTGAGATGGGCCATCAGGTCGTGCCTGTGGTAAATCCTCATGGGGGCGGTCAGGCCATCTGGATCGGCGAAAACGGTGGCCTTACGGGTGGCTCTGATCCTCGCAAAGATGGCTGCGCTCTAGGCTATGAATAATGTCGGTCGCGTCAGCGATCCTTTCACGAGCTATCAGATTAAATAGTTATTGGTTCTACAGCAGCAGTAGTGCGAAAAGATCTTCTGCTGTAATGGCTAGATCTTTCGCAAAAACGGGTACAGGAATGATGGTACTGGGTTCATCTAAAACGGAAGTCTCTTGCTGAGGCCGATAGACCAACACCGCCTTGTCTTCGGGGGCTATCAGCCATCCCATCTGTGCGCCATGCTTTAAGCAGCGCAAAATCTTTTTAGTGACTTTGATAGGGCTTTGCCCCGGCGAAAAGATTTCAATTGTCCAGTCTGGAACCAGTGGAAAACCATTGGAAATTTCTCCGTTTGCGTCCCGCTAGATACGTTCCCAAGCAAACACGGCAATATCTGGAACGATAGAGCCACCTTCAAAAGTGCAGCGCAGTTCTAGAAAGGCACGCGCTGTTTTTTGGGATCTGACAGCGGCATTAATCAGTGCCATCAGGTCTGACTGAAGCGCACTGTGTTTTCCTTGTGGCATTGGCTTTTGAATGATTTTGCCGTCTATGTATTCGCTGGCGGGCTTCGTCTCTGGAAGGGTTAGAAACGCTTCCAATGTCAGCGGCTTAGTAGGCGTTTGAACCACTTTGGGAGAACCTCTCAGGGGAAGGCCATTTCATCCTAGCGCTCATCGTATTTCTATTGACCAGTCGCTAGGCACTGGGGGCACAGGGCACTAATCATAAATAGAGTTGATAGACTAACAGCGAAGCCTGCTTGGAAACGAACCAATGGATGCAATAGAAATAGATGCGGTAGAACGGAAGCGCCAAGCCCTATTAGAAGATATAGAGACTTTACCTGCTGACGTTTTGCAGGAGCTGGCTGACTTTATTACACAGTTGCGGCAAAAGGCAAAGGCATCAGCAGCAGAGATGGCTTCGGAAAAAGAAATTGCCAATCCATATCAAGAACTCAAAGAGTTTGGCCTGATCGGCTACGGCGAAGGCCCCGCCGATCTCGCGGCCAATCACAAGGCTTATTTAAAGGAAGGATTTGGATCATAGGAATGATCATCGCTGATACTAGCTTTTGGGTCGCGCTGATCAATCGTAAAGATTCTTACAATACGCAGGCTCAACGAGCATTAGAACTTGTCAAAGAGCCGCTGATTACGACATGGCCGGTTATTACTGAGACATGCTACTTACTACTAAACAGGGTGAGCAATGATGCACAGGCTCAGTTTGTGAAAGGGATAGCAGCAGGAAAATTTCAAGGGTTTGAACTAGAAGCCGTTCAAACCCTACGGATTTCTCAACTGATGGAGCAATATGCTGATCAGCCGATGGAATTAGCGGATGCTTCGTTGGTCGTCCTGGCGGAGCACTTGGGGCATGGGCGGATTTTATCGGCTGACCAGCGCGACTTTGATACCTATCGCTGGAAAAATCGTGAGCCCTTTGAGAATTTGATGTTTTCAGCTCGGGAATGAATGCGCTGAGGATAATGCTGTAGCCGGAGCCAACGCAGAATCGGTTATCCACAAAGGAAAATTAGTTTTGCTGGAGAAGCGTTCTGCACCGGTCGGGAGACGCTCTGCACTGGTCGGGAGGCGTTCTGCACCGGTCGGGAGGCGTTGTTCACTGTCCAGTGTGCGAGAAGGCGTATCAGGTGAGGCCAATCCGTTGCTTAAGAGCTACAGGAACGTTTTTAGCAGTTTTTAATCCTTCGACACCTTTCCAATTTGTCCTTTCATTGAAACGAATGTTTTCAAGATCCGCATAGCTGAGATCCTTCGCATAGCTGAGATTCACAGAGCTGAGAACCGCATAGCTGAGATTCGCATAGCTGAGATTCGCAAAGTCGAGAACCGCATAGCTGAGATTCGCATAGCGGAGATTCGTAGAGCTGAGTTCTGCATGGCGGAGATTTGCATAGCTGAGATCCGCATGGCGGAAGTGATGCCCTACCTTTTCTCTAAAAGTATCAAGCCGAATTAGCTGGCTATAGCCAATAATGCGTAGCAGCTTTTTATGATCACCAGATGCATCATCTAGCTTTCCGCAAGGATGGAAATGCAGCAATGACCAGCGCTGCTCGTCCGCCTGTTGCCGACCGTAGCGATGCAGCTCAAACAGCAAAATCATCACATTCAGTCCAGCATAGATATCTACTTGCCTTAGTCCTGTCGTAATATCAGCTTTTTTGAGTCGCATCATTTTGCTTTGGGGCAAATTTTCACTCGGCATTTTATCTATATAAAATCCTTCACTCCAGTTCTCATAAGACTGATGTAACCGCTGAAAGAGTCGCACAATATCCTCAAATTCAGCATTGTCAAACTCAGCACCGTCAAATTCAGCACTAGAAAAGATCAGCGCTTTTAGGTAGTCAACAATCCCAACCGTCAGCGCGCCATAGCCAAACAGATCGTAGATTTGTCTGGCAACCTCACTCTCGCTGCGCCGAAGTCGCTGACGCTGATCTAGCTCTGTACAGGCTTGAAAAGCAGCCTTCAGCCGCTCTGCAAACAAAAACTCGCCAAAGCTCTTATGAGCAAACTCTACCGATCCGGTTCTGTCACCTTCCCCCGGCTTGAGATAAAACGCTGTCAGCAAATTATTTAGCGCTTTGTCTTGCGTTTTCTCAGTCTCAGTCTGTGCCTGTTTCAGCAGCTCAGCCACCGGGTTAGTATCGTCGGCAAATCGGCGCTTGAGCATGATAAGCTTTGCTGTTTCATTCCCCGATTGCACCACGCACAGCGCCGCCTCCTGCAGTACCTGCCGCAAATCCTGCGTTTCCAACCCAGAAATGCGGTCATTCAATTTTTGTCGCTGCTTTTCTAGCACCCACCGCACCGACTCGTCATACACACGTACCTTTGCCCGTATGACCTCAGCCCCAGCAAACATTTGCGCGTTTAAGTGGCTTTCTCGGTGTAGCCGCCCCAGCAGATACAGCATGCGCGTCTGTCATCGGCTCTAGCCGCACCCGCATGAAGTTATTCGTTTGGCTCAGCATTCTATCGACCCCCTGCAAGGCCAAAGGTCGTCCTGTTACCAAGCACTGATGATGACTCTTGGCCTGAAAATCGCCGAGCTGCTGCACCAGTTCCTTAAGGCCACCCCCCTCACGCCCTTGCAACAGCAGCTCATCGAATCCATCAAAAATCAGCAGATACCGCGTGGTCTCATCCGTCAGTCAGCCACTGTCACTGGTGACAAAATCCAAATTTTGCAGGTGAGTTTCTAGCGTCTGCGTCAGGTTATTTGCCAGCACCCGCACATCCCGCAGCCGAATCAAAATGGGAACAAATGCCGGATACAGCGCTATTCGCACCGACGCCGCTAGCATTCGGCAAAATACTGACTTACCTCGCCCCGCTTCACCCTCTATAAACCCTACCTTTCTAGGTTCTGAATGCTCCAGCAATTTCTCTGCCCAAGCATGAATACCGATTGGTGCTTCGCTTGTTTCCTCGCCACTGATATCTAATGGCTGAACCTTCAACGGCACATAGAGCGCGCTAAACGTCACTGGCGGGTCAGCTTCATCAAACACTTGCTCATGAGGCAGCGGTTCGATCTCATCGGTCAAATAGGCTTCAATGCTATCGAACCTTTCCTGTACCCGCAGCCCGTCCGTCTGCAAGAACTTAGCCAACGGCTCCACTTCGTCATTCAGCTCCGCCACCACGCCATGCAAATATTTTAGCGTTCCCCAAGCCACCTGATCCACCAGCACCTTTACCTTTATCTGCCATTCGATCAACCCGGCCTTTCCCAGCAGTTCAGCCAACGCCTCATCAAATGCCTCACCTAGCTCAGATCGCCTTAGCTGAGTCAGCGTTTTTTTAGCCTGCGTCTTAGTCAGCGAAATATCATCACTCTTCTTTAGCGGCAGCTCAAACACCTCAGCCAGCTTCACCGTCTCCAGCGCCGCCACCGTTTGCTGATCCGCTCGCTCCAGCACCCCGCGCAAACTTTCTAAATACGCCATCTGCGCCGCCAGTGCCACCGAGCTTTCCAGCGTCGGCTCTGTTTCGGTCACATCCCAATACAGCCGCAGCAGCCCAACACTCAGCGATACAAACGGCAAACTCGAAATCGCAAGCTGAGCTACAGGGGCGTCAAATAGCTTGAAAAACGAATCTAATCGGTCTAAATTCTTTAGCTTTGCAATCTTTGGCCCGGCCTCCTGCCAAGCTTCACCAAGATCAGCAGTCGCTTCAACCGCGCTAATTCCCTGCTCGGCTAGCTGCCCCCAAGAAAACTTAACCCCTTCCTTTAGCCAGTCACCAAACTCACGCAAACTCTGCATCGCGCCGCCTTGCTTCATCAGTCTTTAGTAAGGTAGCGCAGGAGGGGTAAGTATTAGCGGGCGAGGCGATCGCCTCGCTAAAACGACGATCCATTGACTTGGAACGAGCGATCTCTTCTCCAATTCGAGGATGTGTTCGTTCTGCTGGTCTTTGTAGCCCTATAGAAAATTGAAATGATAGACATTCATTATCTATCCTTTAGCTACAGCGATCGCCAAAAAATCAGAGGCTCATCCCATGCAACTAGAAGACTACTTCAACTTTTTAGGTCCCGATGACATTCGACTGCAAGGCAGTCGTATCGGTATCGAAACCATCTTATACGACTACATTTTTCGAGCCATGACGGCTGAAGAACTTGCTCAGAAATGGACATCTCTGACCTTGGAGCAAATCTACGCTACGATTCTCTACTATTTGCACAATAAGGAATCTATCGATCAATACATCACGGATTGGATCGAATACGGTGACAGGATGCGCAAAGAGCAAGAAGCCAATCTATCGCCTAGTATTCTCAGACTGCGTGAGCTGAGACGGAAACAGATGGCTGAGAAAAATGCTTAGTTTAGAAGATGCTTAAATATCTGATGGACGAGAACGTTGACCCTGCCTATCTCAACGCGATTAGAAAACGAAACCGAGACATCGTAGTTCGAGCCATTGGCGATCCTGCTGTACCTGGAAAAAGCACCCTCGACCCGGACATTCTGAAGTGGTGTGAAGAAAAGCAATTCGCACTGATCACAAATAATAGAAAGTCTATGCCGTCCCACCTGAGCGATCATCTTGTAGAAGAGTGTCATATACCGGGGATTATTACGCTCAGCAAGACAATGAGCGTTGGTGACATGATAGACGAGCTGATATTTTTAGCGGAAGCTTCTAACAGTGATGAGTTCCAAGATCAGATTAGACACATGCCAATTTTATAGCGAATAAAGAGATTAGCCTTTCACCCCACTGCCCGTCTCCGACGGCACAATGTATCGCTGCGCCGCCACAAAAAATAAAATCACCGGTACAATCGAAATCACTGAGCCCGCCGCAATCAGCCTCCAGTCAAGCGAAAAGCTACCTGCCAAGCGAGCGACTCCCAATGGCAGGGTGTAATACTCAGGTCGATCCAAAATCAGCAGCGGCCAGAGAAAATCACTCCACGAGCCGATAAAGACAAAAATCGCTAGTGTCACCAAAGCCGGACGCACTGACGGCATCATGATGTGCCACCAAATGCCTAGCTCGCTGCAGCCATCTATTCGGGCCGCTTCTTCGAGTTCTTTCGGCACGCTCTGAAACGCTTGCCGCATCAGAAAAATGCCGAAAGCCGAAGCAATTGACGGGAAAATAGCGCCGATGTAAGTGTTCGTGAGTCCTAGCTGCACGGTGAGGATGTACAGCGGAATCATCACGATTTGAAAGGGAATCAGAATCGTGGAGACAATTAGCGAAAAAAGAACTTCTCGGCCCTTGAATCTTAAGCGGGCCAAAGGATAGGCAGCTAAGGAGCACAGCAGCAGATTAAGCGCGACGGTGACGACGGCGATCAGAGTGCTGTTAAAAAAGTAGCGACCAAAGGGATTAGTCTGCCATACCTTGATGAAGTTGCTGAAGGTGGGAGAGCGGGGTAGAAACTGCGGTGGGAACTGGAAGAGATTTTCGGTAGGGCCTTTGAAGGCGGTGCTGACGAGCCAGAGGAGGGGAAGAAGCATGATCAAGGCGATCGCACCCAAGAGCCCATACATCAAAACTGGTCTCAGCCAGCGCGGGTGCCTTCCTTGTCCCATCAGCCAAACTCCCGCGTCTGCATCAACCAAAGTCCAGCAAACGATTCCGAATCCGGGCTATCTTGCACCGCAATAAAGTGAACCTGATTAGCCGCCGCCTTTGCATCTTCAAACCGCTGACCTTCTGCCTGCGTTTGGGGCGTTACCAAATCTGCCAGCAGCCAGGTTTCAGTCGTGCCGGTATCCATCAGCAGCCGAGCTGTGTCCGTGTTTTTAGAAATATAGTTGGTGGACTCTTCGCGGCCTGCTCTAACGGTAGCGATTTCCAATCCAGACATCCATGCCGCCAGCGGTATCGCCCGGTTCGAATAAATAATGAATCCTGGAATTGGCGTATCTGGGCTTACCCCTGCTGTCATTGGAGGGAAAGATTCGCCAAATCCGATGTCCCATTCACCTATGTCGGCAAAGTCTTTGGCCGGCAGGGTTACAAGTGCCCACTTTTGCCCCATTAGCGCGTCGGGTAAAGGGTTAACTACTTCTAAAGGCTTCGCTACCGAGGGAGAAGCGCTGGCCTGATAGCCCGGTTCGTGGGGGTACACATTTTCCCGGCGATCTTCTAGCCACTGCTGCAAAGCTAGGGTGCGGCGGCTAGGGTATGGCAACAGCCCTGTTTCTTCGCAGGCACGCTTGATCATATTCTGCATTTGATAGCGAAAATAGCGCACTCGGGTGGGCTGGGAGTCAGCGCGCTCCAGCGCCTCTTCTAGTGCGGCCTGTAGTGCTTCTGAGTTCACCTGGCTGTTGGACACATATTTGCTATAGCGAAAAAGCTGCTCAGGCTTATCTTCAACTGACTGCATTCCCTCACAGATCAAAATCTCCCAACGCTTTTTATTTCGCTCATCTAGTATTGGTCTGGAGTAAAAATCTAGTTCCCAAACAGTGCCCATAGTTATTTAGTGGGTGTTGCCTTCAGGCATCCCCTTCAGATAGTGTCTTCGCTACGTTTTTAGCGCGCTCTTCAGCGTCTGCCATCACCGCCTGCATATCTTTCAGCATTTCACCGGGATACTTCTCTAGTACCTGGGTAGAGAGCGAAATGCGACCTCGTTCGTCGTCGATATTGAGTACTACCGCTTTAATCGGCTCTCCTACTTTCAGCACGTCGCCTAGAGCAGAGACATAGCTTTTGCTAATTTGCTTAATGTGCAGCAGCCCAGAAGCGCCGTCAAAGTCGATAAATGCGCCGAAAGGCTTGAGAGAGGCGACGGTGCCTTCGACAAGCTGCCCTTTGTTTAGATGGCTCATGGCGATCGCTCGCGCCGCTACTCGCTCAGACAGCAGCAGCTTGTTATTGTCTGGATCGACTTCTAAAAAAGCAACGTTGAGTGTTTGGCCCATCAGTGAGTCAAGATCTTCTACTCGTTTGGCTAGGTGCGATCGCGGAATAAATGCCCTCAGCCCACTCACATCGGCAGTCACCCCACCTTTGTTACTGCCCGAGACCGTCACTTCTAAGACGTCGCCATTTTCCTGGCGCGCTTGCAAGCGCTCCCATAGCGCCTTGATCTCCATCTGGCGAATAGAGATCACCATCTGGCCATTGGCATCTTGATCGCGCACAATCAAAAACTTGCGCTCTGTGCCAATCGGTACCGCTTCTTCCAGCGTTAATTCTGACTCTAAAGACGCTTCTTTGAGCGGTAAAAAGGCCGCTGACTTACCGCCAATATCGACATAAGCACCATCGCTCTCATGCGTTTCGACTTTACCGGTCACCACGCGTCCGCGTTCAAACTGGTAATCCTGCTGCTCTAAGGCTTTTGCAAAATCTTCGGCTGAAAAGGTCAACGGAGAAATCTCCTAAGTCGATATCTGTAGCTTTTAAATATATCGGGTTATTGGTGGTTTTCGACCATTGAGTGAATCAGCCACCCAAAACACCTGCCTTAACTGCACCGCCTTAACCACCGAGTTATCGTCAAGAATTATTGAGCAGACCCTAAAAAAATCAACTCGCCTGCCACGAACGACAAATTCCCGACTAATCTCTATGTAGAGGATCTCTATATACTAGAATTTCGTTGGCTATCATTGAGCGCTGAGCGCCAGTTGGCCTGTCTTTGCCGCACGGGGAGCACGTGAGAGTGGTTCAGTTCCATATTCAAACCGATAGCGAAATACCGGCATCTACTCAGCTCTATGACCAGATCTGGTTTGCAGTAGCATCTCGCCAATATCCGCCTGGATATCGCTTACCCAGTACGCGGCAGTTGGCCATGCAGACGGGCCTTCACCGCAATACCATCAGTAAGGTATACCGCCAGCTAGAGGAGGCTGGGGTGGTCGAAGCGATGCCAGGCTCGGGCATATATGTCAGAGCAGAAGGTACCACAGATATTGTGAAACCGGGCTCGCCTTTGCTCGATAAGTTTCCCAAGGCGCAGGAGCTAGTAGAGAACAGCCTCGATGAGCTATTGCGGCAGGGATGCTCTTTGCATCAGGCCCGTGAGCTGTTTATGACCGAGGTGGACTGGCGGCTGCGCTGTAGCGCGCGGGTGCTGGTGACGATCAAGCGCGAAGATGGCGCGGGCGAGCTGATGGTGCGTGAGCTAGAGCAGGCGCTTAAAATTCCGGTGCAGCTCGTGCCGCTAGAGGAGCTCGATCAGGTGCTGGCTCAGACCCGTTCGGGTACGGTTGTGACCAGTCGATACTACGTGAATGAAGCAGAGGCGATCGCTGCCCCAAAATCCGTCCGTGTCATTCCCATCGACATTTACGACTACGCCAAAGAGCGCGAGCTGCTAAAAAATCTGCCCAAAGACACCTGCTTAGGGCTCGTGA
>JBAUIB010000012.1:0-4142 GCA_049680585.1 Phormidesmis sp. | reverse complement strand
CGCTAAAGCCGACTGCAAAGAAGCCACAATGGGAACGTCTCGCGCCACACCTGTCAGCGCCGCCACCGATTCGCCTACGGCTGTTTCATCAATTACGGCCACGATCGGGTTTTGGCTGTAGCGCAATAGCGAGATACCAGTTTTGCCTTTGGCCCCCGTGAGGCCGTCGTGCATCAAAATTGCAATGCGATCATGGGGAGTAAGCATGATGAGAGAGTCCGAGTCCAGGGCGATTGTTGGGGACTAAGGCACCGTTCACGAGCTGGGCGCCGCTGAACGGATCATCCTTTAAGTTGAAATGGCTATCGAGATCGAGATGATCAGCTAGGGGGGAGAGATGAGCCAGTGCGGTATTGGCGATCGCACTGTCCGAATAGCAACCAAACATCACCTGTAAGCCGCAGGCCCTGGCCGTATGGATCATCCGCCTCGCCTCACTCAGGCCGCCCGACTTCATTAGCTTAATATTGATGCCATGAATGCAGTGCGATAGGCGAGGAATATCGGCGCTGGTAAAACAGCTCTCATCGATAAAAATAGGCAGGGGCGATCGCTGGTAAAGCTCAGGCAATAGTCCATCATCTCCGACTAGCAAGGGTTGCTCTAGGTAAGTGACTCCCCGCTCGGCCAGCCAATGAGACATGCTCAAAGCATCTGCCAGTGCCCAGCCACCGTTTGCATCCACGCTCACCTTAGCCCCTACGGGGACATGGGGTAGTAGCGCCTCAAACATTACTTGATCAGTGGCAATACCTGCTGGGCTACCCAACTTTACTTTCACAGAAGCCACCTGCTGCTGAGCACGCCACTTTTGCAGACGATCCACTGCACCTTCTGGTGAGTTAATTCCGACGGTGACAGCAGTCGGTCCGATTCGCTCAAGATCTAAGCCCCATAGCTGCCATAGCGGCAGTTTGGCGTACCTTCCTAGCCAGTCATGTATGGCAACGTCAATTGCGGCGTGGGCCGCTGAGCCAATAGGGGCCTCTGCAAGCGTCGCTTCAATAGTCTGGCGCTGAAGGGGATGCAGCGGCGACAAAATCGGCGCTAAAGCCGCTAGGTCGCGGGCAATTGTTTCGGAAGTCTGAGCCGCTGCCGACCCAATTGCGAAGGGTGATGCCTCTCCCCAACCCTCTATCCCTTCTGCCTCAATCCGCACCCAGAGATTGGTTGAACCGGCACTCGTGCCTCGGCTGATGGTCAGCGGCACGCGCTTGTGAACGGTAAACGGTTCAACGTGAATCTGCATACAGGGGGTTGGCTACCTCGACTAGATTACCGTCAGGATCACGGACATATACCGATAGAATAGGGCCTAACGTGCCAGTGCGCTGTACGGGACCCGCCACAATCGATACGGCTAGTTTGTGAAAATGCTCGATGACGGTTGCTAGCGGCGTAGATGTGATAAAGCATAGATCAAGCACTCTAGAGCAAGCATTGGCGATTTGGGTCTGTCTACTTATTGAAGCTGAGTTTTGCTGGCAATGCGGGTCTTCTTGCGATCGCGCTCCGACAGATCCTTACCGGACTGCAACTGAGTCGCATTCTCCTGCAAAACCGTGGCCGCGTTTTTATCGCCCATCTGAATCGCCGTGTTTGCCGCTGATTGCAGCATCGTGACTGCACCTTGGCGATCGCCCGATTTCAGCTTGTCTTCGGCAATTTGAGTTTGCCGGTACTTAGCCAACGCCAAAATATTTTGCTGCACGCCCGCATCTACTGCTGGTGTGTAAGTTTCCTGGGCAGCAATTTCAATCGGCACGCTTTCAGTTGTTTGGGCATTTAGTCCCGCTGCCGGATCGTCGTAGGTGACCTTTAAACGCCCAACCGTGGCTTTACCGGCAGCTAGCTGAGGAATGTACAGGTTCAGCAAGATCACTCGCGGCTGATCTTTCATCAAATCTCCTAGCCGCACCATTGCCTGGTTGCCCTCTTGCACCGCTAACAGCTCAACTGTTTCAGGTGCAACTTGAGCCACCGGTTTGAGATCAGCGAGTCGGGTACCGTCTGCAAGCTCTATGTTGAGATAGGCATTGGTCAGCCCGACCGACTGAATGCGCTGGAATAAACGGCCGAAGATAGCGATCGCTGCCTCCGCCTGCTCAATGTAATTCAGTGATCCCCCACCTGCATCGGCGATTTGCTCCAGTACATCCTGATTCCAATGATCGCCAAAGCCCAGCGTATTCACCGTCAAATTGTAGTCAGTGGCGACATCGGCAAGCTTTAGCGCTCGGGCATTGTCTCCGTGCTCATTCTCCCCATCGGTTAGTAAGAGCAATTGAGAGATGCGGTCGTCCTTGCCAGAGGCCAGTTCTGCGATTCCGGCTTTCAAGCCATCGTCAATGCAAGTGCCCCCGCCTGCTCTAAGTCCGTCGATCTGACGTTTGATTTCAACGAGATCGCTTGCGGGCTGATTTTTGATCAGAACTTTGGCCTTGTGATCGAATGCCACAATCGAGATGCGATCGCGATCACTTAGCCGATCAATAATGCGGTGAGCCGCCTGCTTCACCGTTTTCAGCGGCGTGCCCATCATAGAGCCGCTGCAATCTAGAACAAAGCATAGGTTGAGTGGTGCTTGATCACCCCCACCGCTCGCCGATATTGACACCGATAGCTGACGCTGGTTACTCGGCTGCTCGATAGGAATATGGGCATCGCTAAAGGCCCATTGCAAAGTGACTGTCATAGTTTAGCCTGGTTTTCCTGGTCTTCTAATAGGGTTAATGTTGTACCGCCATTTACCGATTGAAAGGTGAGGTTATCCGCCAAAAAACGGACAAAAACCACCAACCTATCTGGAACGCAGCAAGTTCACTCGCAAGCTACTATGGAAAGCATATTATTCAATACCTTTGAAACTAACTGCTGAAACCATAGCAAGCTGATCCCACATGAGTTCTCCTATCAAAGCTGTTCAAGCACCCTATGGGGGCGGCGGCGCTGCCTATCGGACCCCACCACCGGATTTACCCTCGCTGCTGCTCAAAGAGCGGATTGTTTATTTGGGTACGCCGCTGGTCTCCTCAGACGATTTTAAGCGTCAGATGGGTGTTGATGTCACTAAGCTGATTATCGCTCAGCTGCTCTATCTGGAATTTGACGACCCTGACAAGCCTATCTTCTTCTATATCAACTCTACTGGGACCTCTTGGTACACGGGCGACTCAGTTGGCTTTGAGACCGAGGCATTTGCCATCTGTGACACGCTGAAGTACATCAGACCCCCCGTTCACACCATTTGCTTAGGTCAGGCAATGGGCACAGCCGCGATGATTTTGTCCTCCGGGGCCAAAGGATCTCGCGCTAGTTTGCCCCATGCCACTATCGTGCTCAACCAGGCGCGCTCTGGGGCAAGAGGTCAAGCCACTGATATTCAGATCCGAGCGGAAGAAGTCCTCGCCAATAAAGCCTCTTTCTTAGATATTTTATCGAGCAATACTGGGCAACCTGCTGAAAAACTCGACAAAGATACTGATCGGATGTTTTACCTGACACCGGAAGAGGCCAAAGAGTATGGGCTAATTGATCGGGTGCTGAGCAGTACCAAAGAGCTGCCAACGCCTATCCCTGCTGGTGTCGCTTAGATAGCTGCCTTTCTTATACCTTTTCACTTCGACTAATGACTCTAGCGACTTACGTCTGAATTACCTATGTCTGTTGACGGAATCTTGCGCGTCCCTTACAACCTGCCTGGCAGTCGCGATTGGCAATGGATCAGCGTATACACACGCATGAGCCAAGAGCGTATTCTCTTTATCAATCAGCCGCTATCAGACGGCGTGGCCAACTCGATTGTCTCAGCGCTGCTCTATCTCGACTCAGAGGATCAAAACAAGCCAATTTACCTGTACATCAACTCCATTGGAGATCCCGTAATGTCAGGTGCGGCGGATTCTTCAGCAGGGATGGTTTCAATTCGAGCAGGGCTCGCGGTGTATGACACGCTGGCCTATATCAAGTCGGAAGTCGTGACTGTTTGCTTAGGAACGGCCTACGGAATGGCGGCGGTTTTACTATCGGCTGGCACAAAGGGCAAACGCGCGGCGCTGCCCCACACCAGCATTGCACTTACCCATCCCCAGACGCTGACCCGCGGTCAGGCCAGCGATATCCAGCTCGAAGCTGAGCAGGTA
>JBAUIB010000011.1:0-1912 GCA_049680585.1 Phormidesmis sp. | reverse complement strand
GGCTGGGCGGCTTTTGACATTGATAACGATCAAGACTGGCTAAACGAGATTCCCTACGGCGATCTCAAAGCGATGATCGATCCGAGCACCGCAGATGTTACGGCCCGCGTATTAGAAATGCACGGGCGGCGCTCTGATTGTCTCCACAGCGGTGCCGCCATCGCTAGAGGGCTAGACTATTTGCGCCAGGCGCAAGAGACAGATGGAAGCTGGTTTGGGCGCTGGGGGGTGAACTATATTTACGGCACGAGCGGAGCGCTGTGCGCCCTGGCGCTAATTGCTCCCCAGCGCTGTCAGATTCAGATTGAGCGAGGGGTTGCTTGGCTAGTGGGCTGCCAAAATGCAGACGGCGGCTGGGGAGAAACCTGCGAAAGCTATAAAGATGCGCGCCTGAAAGGGCAAGGCCCGAGCACGGCTTCTCAAACGGCCTGGGCACTACTTGGGCTAATTGATGCGGCTTTTTGTCTGAGTCCGGTTGCTGAATTGGCTGTCCAGCGAGGGGTGCAATACCTGTTAAGCACGCAGCAGAACGGCACCTGGCAGGAGGAAGCGTTTACTGGAACCGGGTTTCCGCAGCACTTTTATCTGCGCTACCATCTCTACTGCCACCATTTTCCGCTGATGGCGCTGGGTCGATATCGACAACGCTTACAGGGCGGATCACTCGGCCCAATGAAATAGAGTCTCACTCGCTTGATAGACGAGCGGCCTGTTGATCAATCAGTTTTCGCAAGAAATTGAGGTCTAGCGGTTTGGTGAGGTGCTCGTCAAACCCAGCTGCGACTGCTTTAGCCTTGTCTTCTGGTTGACCATAGCCGCTGGTCGCAATCAGGTAAGCGCGGCTGAGTGTCGGATCGGAGCGGATGGCGCGGGCGATCGCATAGCCATCTGTCTCACCTGGCAGGCCAATATCGCTAATGACAATCTCCGGCTGGAAGCGTCGAGCGATCTCTATGCTGCTTTCTCCGTCGTAGGCAACCTCGATTTGATGGCCAAGATCTTCAATAAAGAGTTCGGCCATAAAGGCTGAGTCAAGGTTGTCTTCAACCACTAAAACGCGTAGCGACCGTTCAAGAGACTGACTGGAGGAAGAGGGGGGGCCACCGTTTTGAGTCTGCTCAGCCTCGCTAGCGGATGCGTTAGGTAAAAAATCTTCTGGAGCACTCATCAAACGAGGCAGCGCCACGCTCACAGTAGTGCCTCGGTCAAGACCTGGACTACTTGCCCAAATACTACCGCCGTGCAGCTCGACAATGCCTTTGGCAAGGGGCAGACCCAGACCGAGTCCACCGCTACGAGCCAGCGAGCGATCTTCTTGGCTAAAGGCAGTGAAAATGCGGGAGAGGGCGTCTGCTTCTATGCCGATACCACTATCGGTGATGCTAGCTTCAACCTCGTTTTTATTTAGCTTTGCAGATATTTCTATGCGACCGCCAAGATCTGAGAATTTGATGGCATTGCGCAAGATATTGGAGAAAGCTTGGGTGAGTCTAGCGGAATCTCCACTGATCCACACAGTCCCTCCCGGCAAGCTAATGCCGACTGTCAACTCTTTGTCAAAGATGTCCACACGGTAGTCTTCGGCTAGATCCATCAGCAGCTGCATCAAATCCATCGGTTTGTGCTGCAGCTGCACTTTGCCGTAGGTCACCCGTGAGACATCTAGCAGATCGTTGATCAAGCGAGTGAGCTGTTCGACCTGCCTATCGGCAATCGCCCTAAACTCTGCCTGGCGATTACGCCACGTTTGCTTATCACCCGCTTGAGCCGCACTTAATTCAGCCTTTCGCATTAATCGAAGACTGCTCGCTAATGAATTCAGCGGATTGCGTAGTTCGTGGCCTAGCGATGCCAAAAACTCATCTTTGTGCTGGTCAGCCGCCTGCAGGCTAGCCTCGTTTTGCTTATGCTC
>JBAUIB010000010.1:0-16001 GCA_049680585.1 Phormidesmis sp. | reverse complement strand
GATCGCAATCTGCCGGGTGTGAGCTGACCTCTACGATTGGACCGCAACGCGGCTGTGGCTAGACCCGACTGGCTAGGCAGCTCGTTGGTAATAACCAGCTTGCGATCGCCATCTAGCTCTCTGACCTGCTGGCCGGGCACCCGGCCTCGCAACAAATAGTCCACCGTCTCCGAAACATCCTCATGCACTACCCACCGCTGGCGCTCATGCATTTCTACCGCGATATCGAATGTCGGCGGGGCTTTGCGCTCCAACACACTTTTCTGACTGCCTCGCCGACGAGCTTCATCATCGCCTAGAGTGACTGACTGAATGCCTCCAACGAGATCAGAGAGCGTTGGATTTTTGATCAGGTTTTCTAGGCGATTGCCGTGAGCCGTGCCAACTAGCTGGACGCCCCGTTCCGCAATTGTGCGAGCGGCCAGCGCCTCTAGCTCTGTGCCAATCTCATCAATCACGATCACTTCTGGCATGTGGTTTTCCACCGCTTCAATCATCACCTGATGCTGCTCTTCAGGGCGAGCGACCTGCATCCGCCGGGCCCGACCAATCGCCGGATGGGGAATATCCCCATCGCCCGCGATTTCGTTAGAGGTGTCAATAATCACCACCCGCTTCATTAGATCGTCAGCCAGTACCCGCGCAATTTCTCTCAGCGCTGTGGTTTTACCAACGCCCGGTCGGCCCAGCATAAGGATAGAGCCCCCGGTTTCCACCAGATCGCGAATCATGCCAATTGTGCCGAAGACGGCGCGACCCACCCGGCAGGTCAAGCCGATGACCTCACCCGCCCGATTGCGAATAGCGCTAATGCGGTGTAGGGTTTTCTCCAGCCCGGCTCGATTGTCACCCCCAAAGTGACCTACTCGGTCAATGCAGTGCTGCAAATCAGCTTTGGAGATCGGTGTTTCAGACAGATACTCTACCGAATCTGAAAACCGTGCCTCTGGCTGACGGCCTAGATCCAAGATCACCTCGATTAGCTGATCGCGGCGAGCGTGATTGCTTAAAGTATCTCGAATGTAACTAGGTAAGATCGCCAGCAGCTGAGGCAAATCGTCTGTGATATCAGGTTTCACCGATTTGGCTGAGGATGATGCCGCTGGAGAAGAGGGTGCCTGTGATGATTGGGCGGAAGACGCTTTTTCAGACTCCTGCGAGGAGCCACTTTCAAACATGTTGTCGTCAAGACTCTGCATAGAGAACGGATTAAACAAGAAAGAATAGGGATTAGCAGCAGGCTTTCGGGGAAATCTGCGACTAGGAAAATCCCATCGCTATCCCGTTGCTGCTAGTTGCTTTAGGGGCCCCACTAAAGATTCGGCTAGCTCCACAGCCTTCCACAACGCATGGGGATCTTCTTCAAGATAAAGGGTTTGCTCAATAACTGGCATTAATAATCGTCGCGCAAAGCTGCCATAGGCGATGCCAGCGACCTGGTCACGTTCGCTCAAACCGGCTGAGGGCGCTCGATTCAACAAGCCTAGTTCATCTAATTTAGGCACCGTATGTTGGTTGGTCCCGCCAGCTAGCTGAACAGGGCCGACAATGCTAGATGACATGACTTTTTGTGCGAGACGAATAGTCGCATGAGTGGTCCCTTTTCCAATATCACCGCTCATCGGACGCCCGTCTGTCTGCCACATTACAGTTGGTTTCACAGACCTAGATAGAGGGGATCGCCCTACAGCAATGCTTAAAGGAGTGAGACTTGAAGGCGTGAGCTTGACTGGCCCAGTGCGTTTCGTTACCAGGCACTGCAAATCTTGTAGATAGGGGATTAATCCCTCTCCATTTGGGCAGCTAATAGACAGCAGTTTAAGGTGAGCACTCCAGGGCGCTAGGATTTGCCAAAGTTGATTAAAGGTGTCTATCTGACCAACTTGCGTGTGAATTTCTAGCGCGTCTACCTGGGCGAGGAGTTGCTGCGCGATCGCATCGGCAGAGGTAGGATGCGATCGCGCCTCAATCAGCCCCAAAGGACAGACAGGTAAACAGCGCCCGCAGCCATAGCAGCGATCACGTATCACCCCGTCATGCTCTGGGGTAAAGGCGATCGCGTCTGCCGGGCAAATTTTCTCACAAGGGCGCGGACAGTCGGTCGGGCAGATAGCTGGATCAAACCAAGCTTTGCGAAAGTGCGGATCTTCTCCGGCACTCATACTCACCATCAGCCAGGGTCGATGCCAGGGCCGATGCTGGAATGGATAGCGTCGAGTGCGTAATTGAGGCTGCTCGCTCGCACAGCTAACGACCCGCTCAGCCGCCGCGAGTCCAGCTTTAGCTGCAGCCACTACGGCCGGATCTGCTGCCACATCAATGCAGTCAGCGCCTGCCAGCGCATAGGCTAACGTTAGGTTTCTCACAGCGGGCAGCGCCTGATAGCTCGCGCCACAAATCAGCTTAAACCAATGGCCTGAGCGCAGCGAATCGGCAGGCGACTCTGTTTCTCGCGCTTTCAATCCGCTATGCCGCGATCACTTCGGTGAGTGGGAACCACGTAAAGGATCGCTCTCCGCCTACTTCCACCACTACCTTCACCCGTGGCTCAATCGCCGGTAGCGTGGTCAAAAATTCAATCTCTTGGCTAGATAGAATATGCCCTTCAATCAGCCACAGCAAAATCCCTTTGGAGGTGGGCGATAAACTTTCCAGACGATAGCTGACAACTGGCGGAATAAAGTAGCGATCGCCCGTCGCCGAATCATCCATATTTTTCTTGCCCAAATGAGGCGGTCTAACGCCATGTACATCCAGCAGATAGGCTGATAAATCGCCCAACCCTCGTACCGACATATGTATACACTCATAGCCTGCTGTTCGTACCCGACGGCGATAGCGGCCTTCATGCCCCCCCTCCAACGGCATTCGAACGCCTAGCGCGCCTGCCTTTTCTAGATCGCGAGTGAATTTGTTGAATGCGAGCAGTGCCATAGGAAATTAGCGTGTCAAGGACGCAAAGCTTTACTGAATTCAATATTACTGAATGGATATTAAGGTATGATACAGTCCCACGTACACCTCGCTCAGTTCTATAGCCATCCAAAAAGCTGTAGACATAGCGCTAAAAGCGTGTATGATTAGAGACTGTCGCCATTAAACAGATACTAGAGGAAGGTAGCTCCTTTGATTAAGAGCCTGTTCCTCACGGGCTTCTCTGTTAGTTGAGGAAATTAATAGAGAAACGTTTCGAATGCAAGGGTTGTGAAAGGCTTTTAAGATAAGAGTTTTTCCTGACTGCTTGTGAGCGATCCTCCAAGTCTGAGGCGAAAAGACAAGGTTAATAGAGTACTCCCGCTTGGTTGAGTCTCTCTAGGAAGCCTTGTTGCATGTTTTCCAGTGTGGCTGAGCAAGGTAGGCGCTGGCCGCTTTCCCCGCAGCTCTGGGGCCTGAGATTTTGAGTCTCAAGGCTCTGGGTTTCGTCGGAGAGGGGAGGGGCGTTCTGCTGCCAGCTGGTATGTCAAAAAGCCCGTTGATCGAGTCATGGACTCGCTAATCTTCGGGCGGTCGTGAAGCGGAGACGAGATCTAGTGTCTGTCGGTATTCTTGGTACCAAACTTGGTATGACTCAGGTGTTTGACGAAGCTGGTAATGCAGTTCCAGTAACCGTCATTCAGGCTGGCCCCTGCGTAGTGACGCAGATCAAAACAGCGCAGACAGACGGCTACTCGTCTGTGCAAATTGGGTTCGGAGAGGTCAAGGAAAAGGCGCTTAATAAGCCTAAGCTGGGTCATCTTGCAAAATCTGGAGCTTCACCGGTTCGCCATCTGCGTGAGTATCGCGTTGAGCAAGTCAGCGAATTTGAGATTGGGCAAGCCCTTTCGGCAAATCGCTTTGAGGCTGGTCAGCTCATCGATGTGAGCGGTATCAGTATCGGTCGAGGCTTTGCCGGTAACCAAAAGCGTAATAACTTTAGGCGCGGCCCTATGGCCCACGGTTCTAAAAACCATCGTGCTCCGGGCTCGATTGGTCCGGGAACGACGCCCGGTCGCGTCTATCCCGGCAAGAAGATGGCCGGTCAAATGGGCAACGCTAAGGTCACTGTTCGCAAGCTGAGCGTTGTCAGAGTGGATGGCGATCGCAATCTGCTACTTGTTAAAGGCGGTGTCCCTGGCAAGGCCGGTTCGTTGTTGAGCATTGTGCCTGCAAACATAGTTGGTCAGTAATTTATAGAGCACCAGTAGTCATTGAGCAGTCGTTCACTTGACAGCTGGTCAGTAAGCCCGCAGACAGACATTAGAGGCCGTTAGAAGAAGCAGTGGCCAAAGGATAGATCATGGTTGATTGTGTAATTAAAAACTGGCAAGGCGAAGAGGCAGGGACAGCGACCCTAGATCTCAAGATTGCCAATGAAGAAAATGCGTCGCACATCGTCCACCGGGCACTGGTGCGTCAAATAAACAACGGTCGCCAAGGCAACGCATCTTCGAAAACCCGCGCTGAGGTTAGAGGTGGTGGCCGCAAGCCTTGGAGACAAAAAGGAACAGGCCGAGCCAGAGCAGGCTCTATTCGCTCTCCGCTATGGCGGGGGGGCGGTGTCATTTTTGGCCCCAAGCCTCGCGATTACACGACCAAAATGAATCGCAAAGAGCGACGCTTAGCGCTTCGTACCGCGTTTCAAAGCTGCGCTGACAGTATGGTTGTTGTTCAAGACTTTGCCAGTGAACTCACTCAGCCGAAAACGAAAGAGATGATTGCCGCGATGGATCGTTGGGGCATTGATAGCGCTGACAAGATCTTGATTGTTGCTGTTGAAAAAGGCGATACGCTTCATCGCTCAGTGCGTAATCTGCCCAACGTCAAGCTGATTAGTGCGACAAGTCTCAACATCTACGATATTTTGCATGCCGACACACTAGTGGTTACGGCCTCTGCCCTTGAGAAGATTCAGGAGGTATACGGTGAGTAAACGACTACAGCCGCACGAGCTGCCCGACATTATTCGCAAGCCGCTTATTACAGAAAAAGCGACTATCGCTTTGGAAAATAACCAATACACTTTTGAGGTTACTCCCAAAGCCACTAAGCCCCAGATTAAAGCAGCGATTGAGCAATTGTTCGATGTCACAGTCGTTGGCATCAGCACCCAAAACCCGCCTCGTAAAAAGCGCCGAGTGGGTCAGTTCATTGGGCACCGAGCGGCCTATAAGCGAGCTGTCGTGACTCTTTCTCCCGACGACTCGATTACGCTTTTCCCAGATGTGTAGCACCTTAGGCGGATAGCGCTGAGTTCCGAAAACACTCGCCAGAAGCCCTCCCAAAAACAATCTAGGCCACGAAGTAAACAAGCGACGAAGTAAAAGCTATGGGCATTCGCTCCTATCGACCCCTAACGCCAGGCACGCGCGAGCGTACCGTCTCAGACTTTTCTGAGATCACCACAAGCAGACCCGAAAAGTCATTGACTTATTCGGTGCATAGTCCTAAAGGGCGTAATAATCGCGGTGTCATCACTTGCCGTCATCGTGGTGGTGGTCATAAGCGGCTGTACCGTGAGATTGACTTTCGCCGTGACAAACGCAACATTCCGGCTAAAGTGGTCACCGTTGAGTACGACCCTAACCGTAATGCTCGTATTTCTCTACTGCATTACCAAGATGGAGAAAAGCGATATATTCTCCACCCAGTCGGTTTGCAGGTCGGCGCTACCGTGATTGCTGGTGAGGCCGCTGCTTTCGAAGTCGGAAATGCCCTGCCGCTGCACTGTATTCCTTTGGGCACAACTGTTCACAACGTTGAGCTGGTAGCTGGTAAAGGGGGGCAGATGGTTCGCGCAGCGGGCGCGGGCGCACAGTTAGTTGCGAAAGAAGGCGGATATGTCACTCTCAAGCTGCCTTCTAGCGAGGTGCGGATGGTTCGCCGCGAGTGCTATGCCACGATTGGTCAGGTTGGGAATGTGGAGCATCGCAACTTGAGTTTGGGTAAAGCGGGCCGCAAGCGTTGGGCAGGCCGTCGCCCTGAAGTCCGTGGTAGTGTGATGAACCCAGTGGATCACCCACATGGTGGGGGTGAAGGTCGTGCCCCAATTGGCCGCAGTGGTCCGGTGACACCTTGGGGTAAGCCTGCTCTCGGGTATAAGACTCGGAAGAAAAAGAAAGGCAGTGATTCACTGATTGTGCGTCGCCGTCGCCGCTCTTCCAAGCGTGGCCGGGGTGGTCGTAACGCTTAAAGAGTTTTGTTTGCTGTCAGTCGTATAGGTAATTAAGCATGTCTCGTTCCCTCAAGAAGGGGCCCTTTGTGGCAGACCACCTTCTCACCAAAATTGAAAAGCTCAATGCAAAAAACGAGAAGCAGGTCATCAAAACCTGGTCTCGAGCTTCCACTATCATTCCTCAGTTCATCGGTCATACTGTTGCTGTGCATAACGGTCGTCAGCATGTCCCTGTCTTCATTAATGAGCAGATGGTTGGTCATAAACTAGGCGAGTTCGCGCCGACTCGAACTTTCCGAGGCCACGCTAAGAGCGACAAAAAAGCACGGCGCTAGAGGACTCTAAGAGAAGTTAAGAGAAGTATTTAGAAATGATTGACATTGATTCAGAACTTCAAGTGAAAGCAACGGCTAAGTTCGTGCGCATGTCGCCTTTTAAAGTTCGCCGTGTCCTTGATCAAATTCGCGGGCGCTCTTATAGAGAAGCGCTGATCATGCTTGAGTTTATGCCCTATAAGGCATGTGAACCGATATTGAAAGTTCTACGCTCAGCCGTTGCTAATGCAGAGCACAATGATGGCCTTGATCCGGTCGGCCTGTATATCAGCGAAGCATACGCTGATCAAGGACCTGTTCTCAAACGATTTAGACCTCGCGCTCAGGGCCGTGCCTATCAAATTCGCAAGCCGACTTGTCACATTGCGATCGCCGTTGCCCCCGGAAGTGAAAGGTAGCGCTACTTAAAGAAGCCTACTCATTGACTGCCCTTTTCAATCCTCGCCCTTTTAACCATTTTCTTAAGGAGTATACCCAGTGGGACAGAAGATTCACCCCATCGGTCTTCGTCTTGGCATCACCCAGGAGCACCGCTCCCGCTGGTATGCCGACAAGAACCGTTATCCAGATCTGCTCAAAGAAGACTTTGAGATTCGCAAGTACGTTGAGAAAAACTTGGCGAATGCCGGTATTTCGGACGTTCACATTGAGCGTAAAGCCGATCAAATCGATCTGGAGGTTCGTACCGCTCGCCCAGGCGTAGTGGTCGGTCGCGGCGGTGCTGGGATTGAGGCGCTGCGAGCCGGTTTACAAAAGGAAATTAAAGACGACAGCCGCCAAATTAGAATCAACGTCGTGGAAGTTGCACGGGTTGATGCCGACGCTGGCCTGATTTGTGAGTACATTACGCAGCAGCTCGAAAGGCGCGTGTCTTTTCGACGGGTGGTTCGTCAGGCTATTCAGCGCGCCCAGCGCGCTGGCGTAGAAGGCATCAAAATTCAGGTTAGTGGTCGTCTCAACGGCGCTGAAATTGCCAGAACTGAGTGGACTCGCGAAGGTCGGGTCCCGCTGCACACGCTCAGAGCAAATATCGACTACGCCTATCGCACTGCTCAGACAACCTACGGCATTCTAGGGGTAAAAACCTGGGTGTTTAAAGGTGAGGTAATTCCGGGCCAAGAGAACCAGCCAGAGGATACCAAGGCTCAACCTCGTCGCCGGCAGCCTCGTCGCCGGCAGCAGTTTGAAGATCGCTCTAATGATTCCTAAGTCAGTCATCCTAATCTGGATGACTGACTTAGCAGGCATAACCAACTGAAGATTGCCTGCCTTTCTCGATTTCCCTGGCTCTATTTTTCAAATGTGATCCATCATGTTAAGCCCAAGAAGAACAAAATTTAGAAAGCAGCATCGCGGTCGGATGCGTGGTATGGCCCATCGTGGGAACGAGATCAACTTTGGGCAGTTTGCCCTCCAGGCGACCGAGCCCTGCTGGATGACTTCTCGTCAAATCGAAGCGGCTAGGCGAGCAATGACCCGCTATATTAAGCGCGGCGGAAAAATTTGGATTCGAGTTTTTCCAGACAAGTCAGTGACGATGCGTGCAGCAGAAACTCGAATGGGATCTGGTAAAGGTAATCCAGAGTTTTGGGTGGCGGTGATCAAGCCTGGCCGTGTTGTTTTTGAAATTGCTGGTGTTACTGAAGAAGTTGCCAGAGAAGCGATGCGGCTGGCCTCCTTCAAGCTTCCTTTTAAGACCAAATTCATTGCAAAAGATAGCGAGGAGGGATAGTTTCTGATGGCATTGAGTAAAGCAAAAGAGCTAAGAGAGCTGAGTGACGAAGAGATCAGCGCAGAAATTGCCAAGATTAAGCGAGATCTGTTCGACTTACGCTTCCAGAAGGCTACGCGTCAGAAGGAAACGGGGTTCCATGAGTTTCGTCATACCCGTCGCAAGCTTGCCCAGCTGATGACGATTGAAAGAGAGCGGCAGCTAGCGGGTCATGCGGCTGAAGCGAATGCATCGGTAGTGAGCACAGCAGACACGGACGCGGCAGAGGAGGCGTAAGGAACAATGGCAGCAAAAGAAAGAATTGGCAAAGTGGTCAGCGACAAAATGGATAAGACGGTGGTGGTCGCGATTGAAACCCGTGTTCAGCATCCTAAGTACGGCAAGATTATGGTGCGAACTCAGCGCTATAAAGCCCATGATGAGGACAACAATTGTAAGATGGGTGATCGCGTCAAGATCAGCGAAACTCGTCCATTGAGCAAGACTAAGCGATGGATCGTCGCCGACATCCTCAGTGCTTCTGATGTATAAGGTGAGGATTTAAATCAAGTGATTCAGCAAGAGACTTATTTGAACGTAGCCGATAACAGCGGTGCTCGTAAGCTGATGTGTATCCGGGTGTTGGGCGGGCGCAAACAGTATGCGGGCGTCGGCGATGTGATTGTGGCTGTGGTCAAAGATGCGCTACCTAATATGGGCGTTAAAAAATCTGACGTGGTCAAAGCCGTGGTTGTTCGCACTCGCAAAGGTATTCGCCGTAACAGCGGTATGAGCATTCGTTTCGATGAC
This sequence comes from Phormidesmis sp., assembly GCA_049680585.1. Taxonomy (GTDB): domain Bacteria; phylum Cyanobacteriota; class Cyanobacteriia; order Phormidesmidales; family Phormidesmidaceae; genus Phormidesmis. Next base: position 6,994 of record JBAUIB010000010.1, on the reverse strand, counting down.
AATGCCGCCGTAATTATTACCCAAGACGGCAGCAACCCTAGAGGAACAAGGGTGTTTGGTCCCGTCGCGCGCGAGCTCCGTGACAAGGGCTTTACCAAAATTGTTTCGCTAGCACCGGAGGTACTCTAAGTGGCCTACAAGTCGAAAGCAGCTGTGCGTCAAAAGATGCATGTCAAAAAAGGAGACACTGTGCAGGTGTTAACTGGAAAAGACAAAGGCAAAGTCGGCGAAATTGTTGACATCAACGCCAAAAAATCTCAAGTGATTGTGCAGGGTGTGAACATGCGAACCAAGCATGTCAAGCCTCAGCAAGAGGGTGAGTCTGGGCAAATTCTGACTAAAGAATTTCCGATTCACAGCTCGAACGTGATGCTTTACTCCACTAAGCAAAAGGTCGCTAGCCGCGTGGCGCACACCTTTACTGAAGATGGCCGTAAGGTGCGCATGCTGAAAAAAACTGGCGAGATTTTAGACAGCTAGTCTCTGTAGACTACCTAACTGTTTGATTACACCCCCTGACAAAGCCCAGGGAATTTTCTCAGAGGATACAATGGCCGACTCACTCAAGACACTCTACCTAGAGAAAGCGGTGCCCAAGCTCAAAGAAGAGTTTGGATACACCAACCCGCATCAGATTCCTAAGCTCTCTAAAGTCACGGTTAACCGAGGTTTAGGAGAGGCGTCTAACAACGCCAAGGCTTTGGAGTCTTCTATTAGCGAACTGGCCATGATTACCGGACAACGTCCGGTGGTTACTCGAGCTAAGCGCGCGATCGCAGGCTTTAAGATTCGCGAAGGTATGCCGGTCGGCGTCAAAGTGACGCTTCGTTCAGATCGCATGTATGCCTTTACGAACCGCCTAATTAATTTGACCCTGCCCCGCATCCGAGACTTTAGAGGCGTCAGTCCTCGCAGCTTTGATGGCCGAGGCAACTATACCCTGGGCCTGCGCGAGCAGCTGATTTTCCCAGAGGTTGACTACGACAGCGTTGACCAAATTCGCGGGATGGACATTACGATTGTCACTACCGCGAGCTCCGATGAAGAAGGCCGTGCCCTTCTGAAGGAATTGGGAATGCCCTTCCGAGATAACTGAGGCAGTAGCAAACAAGAGGATTATGGCGTCCAACGACACGATTTCAGATATGCTGACGCGCATTCGGAATGCTACCCTTGCGCATCACCAGACGGTCGATATTCCATCGACTAAAATGACTCGCAGCATTGCCAGTGTTCTAAAGGAAGAAGGCTTTGTAGCAGAGACCGAGGACAGTGGTGAAGGCATTGCCCGAAAAATCACAATTACGCTCAAGTACAAAGGAAAGCAGCGTCAGCCGATCATTCGCAACCTGACTCGCGTTAGCAAGCCGGGTTTACGAGTTTATTCCAACCGTAAAGAGCTTCCTAGGGTGCTCGGTGGCATTGGCATTGCTATCATTTCCACCTCCAGCGGTGTCATGACTGATCGTGATGCACGCCGTCAGGGTGTCGGCGGAGAAGTCCTTTGTTATATCTATTAGATCTTTTGAGCGACTTAAATTTAGCTCAACGGATCTAGCCTTTAATTGATTTCTATTCCGTCTATGCAGGAGAGAGAAAATGTCTAGAATTGGCAAACAGCCTGTACCCATTCCTAAAGGAGTGACTATCACTATTGATGGTCAAACAGTAACGGTAAAAGGCTCTAAAGGTGAGCTATCTCGCGAACTGCCGCCCGAAATTGCCTTTGTTCAAGAAGGCGAGGAGATCGTGGTGACTCGTCGCAATGAGTCTCGCAACGCCAGACAGCGACATGGCCTAGTTCGCACCCTGATTGCCAATATGGTAGAAGGGGTTGCTAATGGCTATCAGAAGAAGCTGGAAATCCAGGGCGTTGGCTATAGAGCATCGCTGCAAGGGCAAAAGCTGGTAATGGCATTGGGCTATAGTCATCCAGTTGAGTTTGAGCCGCCGCCGGGTATTCAGTTTGCGGTAGAAGGGAACACCAACGTCACTGTGAGTGGCATTGATAAAGCGGTTGTGGGCAATACTGCTGCCACGGTTCGCGCTGCTAGACCCCCTGAACCTTACAAAGGCAAAGGTGTTCGCTACGCAGGCGAGCAAGTCAGACGCAAAGCCGGCAAGGCAGGCAAATAATTAGTTAGGGCAAGAGGTAGGCAACTCCGGTAAACGAACTATGAAAGCAACACGTAGAGAATCTACTCGCCGTCGCCACTCGCGCGTTCGTCGTCGGGTAAAAGGGACGAGTGAGCGTCCTAGACTAGCGGTCTTTCGCTCTAATCAGCATATATACGCTCAAGTCATTGACGACAGTGAGCACAAGACGCTAGCAGCGGCATCTACACTAGATAAAGCTGCCAGCATAGAATCTGGGTCTAACGCAGAGGCTGCCGCTGTGGTCGGCAAACTGATTGCAGAGCGCTCACTGGCAAAAGACATCTCCCAAGTCGTCTTTGATCGAGGCGGAAAGCTATATCACGGTCGAGTAGCGGCTTTAGCTGATGCGGCCCGTGAAGCCGGTCTCAACTTTTAAAGAGGCAACATCACCAGCGCATATATCTAAGGTTTAAACATATGGCAGATCGAGACCGTCGAAAGAAAAGCAAAAATAGAGAGAAAGATTCAGAGTGGCAGGAGCGCGTGGTCCAAATTCGCCGCGTGACAAAGGTGGTAAAGGGCGGTAAAAAGCTCAGCTTCCGAGCAGTTGTCGTTGTTGGCAATGAAAAGGGCCAAGTCGGTGTTGGTGTTGGTAAAGCTAGCGATGTGATTGGAGCGGTCAAGAAAGGCGTTGCTGATGGCAAAAAGCATTTAGTAGAAGTGCCTCTAAACAAAGCTTACTCAATTCCTCATCCCTCTACCGGGCGAGCCGGTGGAGCAAGAGTATTCATGCGCCCTGCTGCTCCAGGTACAGGGGTAATTGCGGGTGGAGCAGTGCGCATCGTGCTAGAACTCGCGGGTATTCGCAATATCCTCGCCAAGCAACTCGGATCTGATAACCAGCTCAACAACGCTCGTGCGACTACCGAAGCTCTCGACGCCTTGAGGACGCTTTCTAGCGTGGCTGAAGAGCGTGGAATTCCGCTCGAAAAGCTGTACGCGTAAGTTGCGTACACGCGCCAAAATATGCAAGTCACCTCATTACTCAGCTGCTTAACATAGGGAGGCTCCTCACAAATGAAGTTAGAAGATGCAAGGCCCAAGGCGGGCTCTAAGAAGCAAAAAAAGCGTAAAGGTCGAGGTATTTCCGCTGGTCAGGGTGCTAGCTGCGGCTTTGGCATGCGCGGTCAGAAGTCTCGCTCCGGTAGCGGTACGCGTCCTGGGTTTGAAGGGGGGCAGCTGCCACTTTATCGCCGTATCCCGAAGCTAAAGCATTTCACTATCGTTAATCAAAAGGTGTACACCGTGATTAACATCAAAGGTCTAGCGGACCTGCCAGCAAGCAGTGATGTCACCCTGTCATCTTTAATGGATAGCGGTATTATCACGTCTGACGACGGCCCGTTGAAGGTGTTAGGCGATGGCGAGATTTCTGTCGCACTCAATGTAAAAGCAGCCGCGTTTACTAAAGCAGCTAGAGAAAAAATAGAAGCAGCAGGTGGCAGCTGTGAGATCGTCTAAGACAATGTAGACAATCTTTGGGAGCAGAAAGTACCTTTTTTCCAACCAGGGCTTCCTGCTCCCTTTATTATTAGAGAAGGAATTAGATAAAAGCCCTTTTAGGGTATATCGCTATAGCAGCGCACATCAGCGCTATCAGAGGTTCTAGATATGGTTGTGAGTCAAGGCAAGTCACCTAGTGCTCAGGAAACATTTTTGCAAATGGCTCAGGCGGCTGGGTTGCGTAGCCGTTTGTTGATTACGGTTGGCCTCTTGGTGCTGGTGAGGTTAGGGATTTATATTCCTGTGCCGGGTATTGATCGCGCGGCATTTTCTGAGTTTGTCCAGACAGGTGGTGGCGGTGTCCTTGGCTTTTTAGATATTATTGGCGGCGGCGGCTTGTCGCTGGTCGGCATTTTTGCGTTGGGCATTTTGCCCTTTATTAACGCGTCGATTATTATGCAGCTGCTTACGGCGGCGATCCCTGCGCTGGAAGATCTGCAAAAAAACGAGGGTGAGGCCGGTAGACGGAAGATTTCTCAGGTCACTCGCTACGTGGCTTTTGGCTGGACTATCATACAGAGCACGATGCTCTCTTGCTTTTTGCTGCGGCCCTATGCCTATGAGTTTGGTGTGCCCTTTGTGGTAGAAACGGTGGTCGCGCTGACGGCTGGCTCTATGTTTGTCATGTGGATTGGCGAACTCATCACAGAGCGGGGCTTAGGTAATGGCGCTTCGCTGCTGATTTTCCTGAATATTGTGTCGTCGCTGCCTAGAGTGTTGGGTGAAACGATTGATTTGGCGCAGACGGGCGATCGCAGCACAATCGGCGGCATCGTCATTCTGTTTTTGGTCTTTATTGCTACGATCATCGGTATTGTGTTTGTCCAAGAGGGGACCCGGCGTATTCCCATCGTGTCAGCCCGTCGTCAGGTAGGTCGTAAGCTCTATCTAGAGAAGAGCAACTATTTGCCTTTGAGGCTCAATCAAGGCGGGGTGATGCCGATCATTTTTGCCTCTTCTATGCTGATCATTCCGATCTCATTGGTAAACTATATTCCCAGTCAGGCTTTTGCTGAGTTTATGGGTGAGAACTTTAGAGCCACTTCGCCGCTCTATATTCTTGTATATCTGGTAATGATTGTTTTCTTTAGTTACTTTTATGCGTCCTTGGTGGTTAATCCAGAGGATATGTCTCGCAATCTGAAGAAAATGGGCGCAAGTATTCCGGGTATTCGACCAGGGCGGGCGACCACTGACTACATTTCAAAGGTGCTAAACCGCCTGACGTTTTTGGGTGCGATTTTCTTGGGACTGGTGGCTGTGGTGCCAAGCTTGGTTGAGAGCGCCACTCGTGTACAGACCTTCCAGGGCTTTGGTGCGACTTCTTTGCTGATTCTAGTGGGTGTCGCTATTGATACTGCTAAGCAAATTCAAACCTACGTGATCTCTCAACGGTACGAAGGTATGGTGAAACAGTAATGACCAGACTGATTTTTTTAGGTCCACCGGGCGCAGGCAAAGGCACGCAGGCAAAAATTCTTTCTGAGCGTTGCGAAGTGCCTCACATTTCGACGGGTGATATCCTGCGGGCAGCTGTTAAAGCCAAATCAGACTTAGGCCAAAAAGCCGAAGGATACATGAGTGCTGGCGAGCTGGTTCCAGATGGTTTGATGCTGGATCTGATTCGAGAGCGGCTAGGTCAATCAGACACAGATAAAGGCTGGCTCTTAGATGGATTTCCTCGCAATGTAGAACAAGCTGAGTTCTTGAATGCGCTATTAGAAGAAATTGGACAAACCTGCGAATTCGTGATCAATTTGGAGGTGCCGGACGCAGTCCTGATTGAACGCATGCTGGAACGTGGACGTAACGACGACACCGAAGAGGTCATCCGTAACCGTTTGGACGTTTATCGGCAGCAGACGGAGCCACTGATTAGTTTTTATCGAGGCCAAGAGCAACTGCGCTCAGTTAATGGCAATCAGCTGATGGGAGTAGTCACTGGCGACCTTCAGAAAATTGTACAAGGTGGGGAAGAGGAAGCGTAAATAGTGGCTCGTCAGCCCCTGGCTAAGTCGTTTTAGGCAATGAAGCATAGGTCGGGTTTCCGACTCCGTCTCCCCTTAAGGATTTGCTATTCTGATAGGGGAAATGTATTTGTCTGCTGACGTTTTTCAGATACTTTTTACCAATACTTTCGAGTGGGGATACTTGCACAGGTTTAGCTCATTGGGTCTGGCCGGTAGTAGGGATGCGATTAATGCGATCACCCCACATTACAGATCTGCAAATGCTAAACAAGTTGAGGAAGGCTAATTGTCTAAACAAGATTTAATTGAAATGGAAGGGACGATTACAGAATCGCTCCCTAACGCGATGTTTCGAGTCGATCTCGATAACGGATTTAACGTGCTTGCCCATATTTCTGGCAAGATTCGACGGAACTATATCAAGATTTTGCCGGGCGATCGCGTCAAGGTGGAGCTTACTCCCTATGACCTGACTAAAGGTCGAATTACCTATCGCTTGAAAAAGCCAAGATAGCTCATCTTTTATCAAGAATACGTTCAAGCAGAGGCTCAGCGCCAAACCGTACCACATCGGTACAGCTCAGTCCGGTTTCTTCGGAAACGGCTGAAATGGCTGCATGAGCCTCTTTTTCGTTGAGGCCGAACGTATTCAGGGCGATACCAGCAACGGGTGCTGGCGCGAAGGTTCCGGCAGCAGCGGCTACTGTTTCATATAGCTTTACGATTTCAGGCAACGGCGGGATTTTGAAGTCTGGAAAATGCTGGATATAGTTGAGACCCGCTTTGTGAACCAAAATCAGATGAGTGGGCTGAGTGCCTCGCATGAGGGGAAGCGTCGCTGTGGAGGCGGGATTGAGTAAGGATCCTTGCCCTTCGACGAAGAGAATATCGTAATCTGGGCCATAGCGAGTTAGGCACTGCTCAACCGCACCTGATGCGTAGTCAACTCGAATGGCATCTAGCGCTACGCCATCCTCACCGAGCATCAGGCCAGTCTGACCTGTGGCGATCAGCTTGCTGCGCAGTCCTTTTAGCTGGCTGACCCGGTTCAGCTCTAAGCTGGTTGACATTTTCCCGACGGCCATATCGGTGCCGACCGTGAGAACGCGATCGCACATCAATAAGCGCGCCTTGCCGCTGCCCACCGTCAAGCCTTCTGGCTCTTGGCGCATATCCCATACCCACTGACCTGCTCTGATAGAGCCAGCTATTTCTGTGTCCTGATTCATCTGAGTATGCAGCCCGTTCATGACCGACAGCCCTGCTTTGACGGCCTGCTTAACCTGCGCGTACCAAGGCTCGGGCAGCATTCCACCAGACGGCGCTAGCCCAATGGCTAAGACCGTCGGCTTTAGCGCTAAAGC
>JBAUIB010000009.1:0-12037 GCA_049680585.1 Phormidesmis sp. | reverse complement strand
GCCCTTCTTCCGCCCTGGCTCTGGCTGTGGATTGCCACTTATTTTCTAGCCTTGCCAAGCCATTTTACGCTGGCAAAGCAGTCCTGGCAGAGCGTTGCGTATAGCGGCTCACTAGAAGGTGCAATCGGATTGGGTCAATCTGTCCTCGGACTCAATGCGTTCCTAGAAATCATTCCGCTGCTTGCTTTGCTGATAGGCGTCGTGGGACTGGCTTTTCCAAGGGCGAGAGCAAACTTCCTAGAGAAAAAGTACGCGCTAAAACCGTCTGCAGCCACTGGCGGGGCGATCGCTGATATCATCGGCTTTTTACAACAGCATGACCCCACCCTACAGGTAAAAGTAAACTTGGCGAGCGTGAGTGAGTATGCCTTTGTCTATCCTCTTAGCTTTCGCCATACAGGCGTTGCAATCTTTGCTCCGCTGGTAAAGCTATGGCGAAGCGATCAGCCGATGGCGGAAGCGATGCTGCTCCACGAGCTGGCGCATCACCGGCAGGGAGACGCTTTTGTCGTCGGCGCAGGCAGTCCATTTAAGGCGGTCGTAAAGCGATGGTTTTTGCTCTACTTGGGGCTGTTTGTGGTGCCTTTTGCGCTCTCCGCTCTTAGCCTTTTCATCACCTTTTGGAGTGAGCTCGCGCTTCTCGCCGACGCAGGCATTAGCTGGTCGTTGATGTTGCCTCAGCTGATCCCTCACGTTATTGGCAATGCGCTCGTGCTCTTTTTTGGCGCGATCGTCACTACGCTCAGTCTGCTGTTTTGGACGCTGAGTTTGTTTGTGCTGCCTTTAGCCGGACTGTGGTGCGCCGAATTTAACGCGGATCAGGCAGCGGCTCAGCGATCGCGCCCCGACATGCTCAAAGCGATTTCTCAGCTATCAGATCAACCTCACTGGCGCAAGTGGCTGCTTTCTCGCCTGTCTCACCCGCCCAATAATCTGCGGCGATGGTTCCTCGCGCATCAGCAGACAGAGGTTGCTTTAGGCATGTTGTTGCTGATCTATCCGCTAGCCTATCTATTACGACTAGTGGCTTTAAGCGGACATGCGATTTTGCTTGGCAATTTTAATCTGGCAGAAAATTGGGCCTGGGGATTAAAGACAATCGCGCCAGTTTGGTTAGCGATCGCCCTCATCCTTGCCCTCTGGCCCCTGTGCGCAGGCTACTGGGAAAAGTGGCTGAGAAAGGTCGCGATCGCCCCTCGTCTCAAACCCATGCCTTATTGGATCAGCGCTGGTATTGTCGTTGTACTTGTCGTACTCGGATATGGCCAAAGCGTCTGAATTGCCGATTTCTGAAAACAGCCCGTCACTTTTTATCGCAACGTCTGTCATAAACCTCTGCTGAAGCCAAGTCGCCATCGTCCTATTCTCAAAGTACATCAAACAAGAGAACTTTCTGCTTGTTTTCTCTTGTTAAATTACTTTGTAAGAATGAGGACATTACCATGCGACGCTTTCTCACGACCGTATCAATGACGGCTGGCCTGATTTGTCTGCAGTCTGTTGCACAAGCACAAGAGGCTGCCGATCTGATGATCGAACTGCCGGAAGTGGGAGTAGAATCCTATACCCTGCTGATAGACGATGATCGCCTCAGCCAATTACCCATGCTAGAAGAGAGAAATATCTCAGAAGAAGACAGTCTACTGCCAGTTTTTGAGCAGCCGGACGGTTGGGTCGTCGAATTTTTGCCTCACCTATCTGAAAGCAGCAACTGCCCTCGCTCAGAAGACAGTGTTACGCTCTTTTGCATTTACTATACGCAAAAGTGACAGATCTGTAGATGTTGAGAATTGTGGAGTTCAGATTAAAACGCTCTGCTGGTGTGGTCAGATCGTGATCATTCCCTAGGAGATTTTATGGCTGCCCCCTTACTGAGTGATGCTAGCCGCCGGCTGGAAAAAGCGGCTCAGTATGCGCCGATTTCAGACGATGCGACGGAGCGACTAAGGTTTCCGAAAGCCAGTCTGAAAGTTGCAATTCCGGTGCGTATGGACAATGGCTCGCTGCGAGTGTTTGAAGGCTACCGGGTGCGCTATGACGATACTCGCGGGCCGACGAAAGGGGGCATTCGCTTTCACCCACAGGTGACATTGGATGAGGTGCAGTCTCTCGCTTTTTGGATGACGTTTAAGTGTGCGGCGGTCAATCTGCCCTTTGGTGGGGCGAAAGGGGGAATCACGCTCAATCCCAAGGCGCTGTCTAAGTTTGAATTGGAGCGGCTGAGCCGGGGGTATATTGATGCGATCGCCCCTTTTATTGGCCCGGATCTAGATATCCCCGCCCCTGACGTGTATACCAATGCGATGATCATGGGCTGGATGATGGACCAATACAGCATTATTAAAGGGGTGCGATCGCCCGCTGTGATCACGGGTAAGCCCGTCAGCATGGGCGGTAGCTTAGGGCGCAGCACCGCCACCGGGACAGGTGCATTTTACGTGCTGCAAGCGATGATGAAAAAATACGAGCGATCGCCGGAGTCGCTAACGGTCGCGGTGCAGGGTTTCGGTAATGCTGGCAGCGTTGTTGCCCAGCGGCTGTTTGAAGCCGGCTATAAGGTTGTTGCAGTCAGCGATTCTAAAGGCGGCATTTACAACAGCAATGGGTTAGATATTCCGGAAGTTTGGCAGTTTAAGCAGACCCATCACCAGATGAAAGACATCTACTGTACCGGTAGCGTTTGCAACATTGTTGAGCATGACTCGCTGAGCAATGAAGAGGTGCTGGCGCTGGATGTGGATATTCTCATTCCGGCGGCTTTGGAAAATCAGATTACAGCGGACAATGCGCAGACTATTCAGGCCAACTATATTTTTGAAGTGGCCAATGGTCCGGTAACGGCTGATGCGGACCTGATTTTAGCAGAAAAAGGAATCTTTCTTTTTCCTGATATCTTGGTTAATGCGGGCGGGGTGATGGTGAGTCATTTTGAGTGGGTGCAAAATCGCAGCGGGCTGTATTGGACACTTGATAAGGTGAACAAAGAGCTGCTCGAGCGCATCACCGAAGAAGCGCAAACCATTTGGCAGCTCGCCCACCAGCACGGTGTCTCTTTTCGAACAGCGGCCTACATTCACGCCCTCAGCCGCCTGGGTGAGGCACTCGATGACAGAGGCACCCGCGACTACTACAAAAGCTGATCTAAGCAGAGCTGCATCTCCTCTAGCCGCGTGTAAAAGATCTCGTCGTTAAGATCAATTTTTTAGAGAGTAATGGACTATCGGCTAGCATTACAGTCCTGTCACAAAGTCTCTGAAGCAATGAAGCATCATGACTCACGACCACCAACCCTACCTGCTGCTTTTCAGCAAACGAAAGTACGGCTTGCCAGATGAGTGCCTGGGTATTAGCGTCTAGCATGGCAGTCATTTCGTCGGCAACCAGGTACTGGGTGAATGGGTTGAGGATGCGAGCAATCGCAATTCGCTGCAATTCTCCTCCGCTCAGCTCATGAGGATAGCGGCTAAGCCAACCAGGATGAATGCCTAAAGCTTCTAGATAAGCAGAGTCTGGAGGATGGCCCTCCTGGAGAATCTGACGAATGCGCCAGCGAGGATTTACCGATAGCTCAGGGTTTTGAAAGACGAGCTGCACAGGGCAATAGCCTTTCTTGGGCAGCGATCGCTCCTCAATAGTCACTGTTCCTTTTGTAGGAGATAAGTAGCCTGCGAGTAGTTTCCCCAATGTTGTTTTGCCGTAGCCTGAAGGTGCCATCAGGCCCAGTATCTCTCCTGGAGACACTGTCAAATTTCTGTTCTTGACAATCCAGGGCTGCTGATTACCGTAGCGAAACCACAGATGATTACCCTTCAGCATGAACGCACCTCACCCAGCCTTCGCGTACTTTTCTCAGTCGGGGCCGTTCAGCGTTGCAAAGCTCACTTACCTGAGGACAGCGATCGCTAAACAAACATCCTGTTGGCAACTGCTCAGGACTCGGTTGATTACCCGATACTGGCACGAACTCATCTTGCGGCAGCGATCGCCACAGCGCTTGAGTGTAAGGGTGGCGCAAGCTACCACTATAAAAGTCTCGCGCCGCAGCAACTTCTACTGTTGTTCCGGCATAAAAGACAGCTACCCGGTCAGCAATTTGCAAGGCAGCTTCAATATCGTGCGTAATTAAAATGACACCACGACCTTCTGCTGCTAGCTCTCGCAAATGACTGAGCGTTTCTTTCACGACATCAGGATGAAGCCCTGGGGTGGGTTCATCAGCAATGACGAGCTGGGCTTGAGTCACGACTGCGGTAGAAACCAGCACCCGTCTGGCCATGCCCCCTGAAAGCTGGAAGGGATAGCGATCGCGCACATCTACAGGCAAATCGTAACGAGCAAAGGTTCTATTCACGCTAGCCTTGGCCTCTGCTTTAGAGCATCCTGCGAGCTGCGCGACTCGTTGAACCTGAGAGCCAACTTTCATCAGCGGATCTAAGTAGCCAACGGACTGGGGAATTAGGGCAATGGTCTTACCGCGCAACAACCGGCAGCGCTCTGACGTAAGCGTTTCTCCTTGAAAGTTCATCGTGCCGCTGACCGCTGCATTCTCTGGCAGAATTCCCAATAGCGCATGAGCTAAAAGACTTTTACCCGAGCCGCTGGCGCCGACCACCGCCACTACTTCACCTGCTTGCACATCTAACTCTAAGTCCGTGATAACAGTAAGCTGCTTGCGGCGTAGTCCCTGATCGTACTGAGTGAAGGTGACACCTAAGTTAGAGATTAGTAGCATAGTCATCCCTGACTCGTCTTAGGATCGAGAAGCGATCGCATATTTTCTCCGAGCCAGTCAAACGCTTTCACCGAAAGCAATAGCAGCACTCCAGGCATCACCCCTAGCCACCAGTAGCCAGTAGAAAGATGACGCATCGACTCGGCCAAAATAATTCCGATCGCTGGCAAGTGAGGCGATAGACCAATGCCGATAAACGACAAAGCCGCCTCATGCAAAATAGCGTGTGGAAACAACAGAATAAGTCCCACTAATAGCTGCGGCACAATATGAGGCACCATATGGTGACGGGCAATCCAAAGTGACGGTTTGCCCAAGCGGCGAGAGAGCTGTACGTAGTCGGCGCTGCTCACCTGCAACGCTTCTGCCCGAATCACCCGCGCTAAGCTCGTCCAATGCGTGAGGGCAACGGCGATAATTACACCTTTGGTGCCGCCGCCTACTGCAAAGGCAATTAGAATCAACAGCACGAGATGAGGCAGACTGAAGAAAACATCAATAATCCAGATGATGACCGCATCTACCCAGCCGCCAACCGTACCGGCGACTAAGCCTAAGCCTGTGCCGATGAGGGCGCTAACGCTCGCGGCGAGCAGGCCCACTCGCAGGCTTAATGATAGGCCATGAAGCGATCGCCTCAACATATCGCGGCCTAGCCAGTCGGTGCCAAAAGGATGTCCCCACGAAGGGGGCTGGTTGCGCTCGGTGAGCATAGTCTCTAGCCCTGAATCTCCCAGAATCCAAGGACTCACGATAATGGCTAAAAGAAAAATGCCGCCTATAGCGATCGCCGCTAAAGTCTGTTGTCTTCTGTTGTTTTGTCGCTTTAAGGAAAATGCTGTCTGCCACGCAGGTGCCGTCACTGTCATGTTGAGGAATCTCCCAAACGAATGCGTGGATCGATGACCGGATAGGCCAAATCTGCCAGCGTATTGCCCGTATAAACAAACAGTGCGCTAAAAAACACAATCCCCACCAATAAGGGAATGTCGCTACGCAGCGCGGCCTGTACAGTCGCTTCTCCGAGTCCTGGATAGGCAAACACCTGCTCTACTAACACCGATCCGCCAAACAGTTCGCTAAGGGAGGCAAACTGTAGCGTAATGGCCGGTAAAAGAATGTTGCGAAACCCGTGATAGCGCACAATGTTCCATAGGCTTTCGCCCTGAGCGCGAGCAAACAGCACATAGTCACTGTGGAGAACGTCGATCAGCTTCTGACGCGTGTGCAGGGCAATGTTAGCGATGCCAATAATGCTGAGGGCAGCAGCCGGTAGTAACAGATGGTGTAAACGCTGCCAAGCTGTGACATTTTGAGAGAGCACACCGGGCGGTGCGGCGCAGCAGATAGGCGCTATCTTGAACGACACGCCAAAGACAATCAGCAGCAAAAGTGCGACCCAAAACGTTGGCGCAGAGGCTAGCGTGTAGGCATAGAGCCGGATGAGTCGGTCTGGCCAACGGCCTTGTAGTGCGCCTGCGATAATGCCCAAAGCTAGGCCGAGCAGTCCGGAGAGAAGCCATGCGATCGCCAGCATTTGCAAAGACGCCTGAAACCGCGAGGCAATCACTTCGCTGACTGGCTGATTGAACACTAGAGACGTTCCTAAATTACCCCGTACAAGCTGTCCCAACCAGTCGAGAAAGCGCTCTCCTATAGGCTGGTCTAGCCCCCATCGCTCGGTAATCAGTGCCTGCTGTTCAGGGCCGATTTGCATCATATCCGCACCGATGTAAGCCTTTACCGGATCAATCGGTGAAACGCTCAGCAGTACAAAGGTAAAAACAGCGACCGCCATCAGCAACAGCCCAAGTCTCAACAGCTTTTGCGCCGCAAACATTGCCACAAAAAAAAGAAGAGGCTTTACTCGCATGTCCATTTCCAGTTCGCAATATTCGCGGTGATCGGCCAGCCATGACCGTGAGGTTCTACTTGCAACTGGCCAACGTCTAAACAGTTATCGACAAAGTAGGTGTGGTCTAAATTCACTAGCCAAGCCCAGGCCGCGTCACCTTTAGCCGTTACACCTTGGTCACCATCCCACTGAGCCGCTTTCCAGTAAGTTATAGCTTCTGCTTCTGAAGGCGCACCCCTCGCCAAGTCCAGCGTGCTGTCAATCGCCGAATTAGCATAGTAGCCTGTGTTGTAATAGTCTCCTTGCGCCGCCTGCGAATGATACAGGTTATACATCTCTGTTTGATCGTGACTACCCCAGCCAAATACCACCACACTGCTATGCATCAGCGGCTCGATGTCGTCCCAGCTTTTCCCTTCTACATTGGCCTGAATACCAATAGGCTCAAGCATTTCAGCCGTCGAAAGCGCCAGCGCCTGCCGAATACTATCGTCTGCTTTGTACAAAATCGTAAACTCAGCTTTCAACCCATCTTTTTCAACGATCCCATCGCCATCGCTATCAGCCCAGCCACCCTCGGCCAAAATCTCTTTGGCCTTCTCCGGTTGCCCGTCTTCGATATTGGCTTGAGGCTCTTCCCAGGCCAAACCGCTCACTGGCCCGTAAGCAGGCGTCCCATACCCTTCCAAAATGCCATCCACCATAGCCTGACGATCGACGGCGTAGTTCACCGCCTGCCGAATGGCTAAGTCAGCGGTCACATCGTTACCCACCGGATCGCCATCTGGCGTTTGCTGAGCGTTAGCGGTCAAATACGGAAACATCAGCCCACGGTTATCAACACTGACAACATCTCGCAGCGTCATCCCTTCAATCTGTTGTACCGCCAGCGACTGAGGCACAGCCGCCACCTGCGCCTGACCCGCTTTCGCCGCCGCAAAAGCCCCATCTTCTTCAACAAACAAAAACACCAGTCGTTCTATGCCAGGCGCCTCACCATAGTAGTCAGGATTAGCCTCTACAATGAGCTGCTGACCTTCATCCCACTGCACCATCTTGTAGGGGCCAGAGCCGATAGGATTGCGAGCGTAGTCTGCTCCATGCGCATGTTCCGGCACAATTCCCAGCGTAATCAGGCGATTCACAAAGGTGCTTTGAGGTTGCTTCAGCCTCAGCTCTATGGTTTTTTCGTCCACAGCGATTGCTGTCTCTAGCTGAGTGACATCCGTTAGTCCGCCACTTTCGGCGGCTTTGTTGAAGGTATACGCCACGTCCGCAGCCTTCAGCGGCTCACCGTCAGAAAAGACGGCATCCTCTCGAATTGTCACCGTCCAGGTTTTACCGTCTTCACTGATGCTGTAGTCGGTAGCTAGGTCGTTGATAATGTTTAAGTCTTCATCGCGCTTGAGCAGCGTACTTTGAAACAGCGGTGCCCCGTAGCGGCCCCAGCCTAATGTTGGGTCGTAGCCCTCCTCGCTTTCGCCGCCGATGGCAAGCACGATTTGCTCGGCGGAGCCAGACTGAGCAGGTATATTTTCAGTCGCGTTGTTGTTTGTGTTCGGATCTGTTGAGGTTGGCGTGCAGCTTGCGATCGCCCAACCTGCAACCAAAGCGCTAAACACCTTAATCAAACGATCTCGCTTTATCCTTTGCATATGCAGTAGTACAAGCCAATAGGTTCAGTGGCACTAAGCCAGACACAACCGTATCGTTTTATGTAGTCTGAAACAATCCGGGGGGAGGGGATGATGGCAGGAGAAATGTCCTTAGTTCAACGTTCCTTAATCCTGACAAAGTGCATATAACGGCAATGTTCCAGATGCTGTTGTTATCAAACTTAGAAGCGGGGAGAAAGCCTACAGCGGATATGAGAAGCTAGACAACTGCTCAAGCTCTAAATCAATTGACTGAATCAGCGCTGCAAGCAGATAGAACAATGACCTCCTAAATAAACCGATCAAGGGCAGCTTTGAGCGCTTTTACTTCTGCCTCAATACTGCCTTCATCAGCAGCTCTGGTAATACACTCGCTCAAGTGTTCGTCTAACACGAAGCGGGCGACGCCGTCTAGGGCACCTCGAACCGCTGCAATTTGAGTCAGTACGTCTGGGCAGGGACGATCTTCTTGCACCATGCTTTTGATACCGCGAACATGTCCTTCAATCCGCGAAAGGCGATTGACGATTCGCTTTTGAGATGCTGCGCTATGAACGTGAGAAGCACCCTGGCTATGCTGATGATCGGCGGCGGGTACTGTTTCGTTCAAGTGATTGTTCTCATCAAGATGGGCTCTGGCTGGCTGGTCTGACAAAGGCTTCACTGAGTAACACTTAGTAGGCGAATAAGATCATAACTATTAAGATGTAGCCGCAGCGTCGATTTGCCGGAGCCGTTGGCATTGATGAGGGCAACTGGTTTGAAGGCAACTGGTTTTGCTACTTTTTTAAACTTTGCTTATTACTATCTAGATACGGTAGCGTTCACAGACTCTCGAAACAATCCGGGGGGAGGGGATGTAAAGACTCATTCCTAAAATATCCAAGCATCTGAATAGGCTTTCAAAAGGCAACTTTCGCGTGAACGAGATTGTTCCTGCCAACGGATGGGAACACAATAAACTGATAGCAATGGCGGCTCAGATAGGGTCACAGTCCAACCATCCAGTGGCTCATTCTATTAGGCAACGCTATGCCCAACCGGTAGATAGGTCTGTGGTGCAGGAATATGAAGAAATCGCGGGTCACGGCATTTACCAGAAGACAAAGTGAGCGCCTTAGAAGATTTTTTGAGTCGGGCAGCTCAAGATAAGAAAAAGGTTGTCTTTGTTGGAGATGGCATCAACGATGCTCCTGTCATTGCTAGAGCTGATGTTGGCATAGCTATGGGCGGACTGGGATCCGATGCGGCGATTGAAACGGCTGATGTGGTGATTATGACGGACGCGCCTAGTAAGGTGGCGGAGGCGATCGCACTGGCTCATCGTACGCGGGGCATCGTCTGGCAAAATATCGTTTTAGCCATGACGGTCAAGGGAGCATTTATTACGCTCGGTGCTGTCGGCCTAGCGACACTTTGGGCAGCGGTATTTGCCGATGTGGGTGTTGCGCTGCTAGCTGTGCTTAACGCAAGTCGTGCTACTTATTTGGAGTATGAATAACACAGGCATTAACCATCGTTTTCACCTCGGGAGAGCATTGTCCTATGGGTTCTGCTGCGCACGGTTGGGTTGGGCTAGGTCGTTAAGATTCAAAAATCAAAAACGGAGCGCTAAAAGCTATTTTTTGGCCTGGCTTAAAGCCGTAAAGAATGCTCTGCAATGCCTATCTGAAATATCTAGGCACTCTTCATAAAAGGTTGATGCCTTCATAAAGCGTATACCGCCCTACTA
This sequence comes from Phormidesmis sp., assembly GCA_049680585.1. Taxonomy (GTDB): domain Bacteria; phylum Cyanobacteriota; class Cyanobacteriia; order Phormidesmidales; family Phormidesmidaceae; genus Phormidesmis. Next base: position 2,063 of record JBAUIB010000009.1, on the reverse strand, counting down.
TCGAACCGCAGGTTTCCTAATTAATGTATGTATCAAAGAAAAGTTATTGTCGAATATCTCGGTTGACAAATGCTCTTTTGTGTGGATGGGCATATATATGAGTAGACATATCTGATTAAAGGCGAGACGTAAACAGAGGAAACGGTGTGGTGCAAGAAAACAAACGCGGTATGTCTGCCAGCGGACTGTCCAAATACGGGGCTGCGAAAGTTGCGGTCTCTTTTGTTGTGCTAACGGTAGTTTCGCTTCAGGCTTACACGGCCTTTCTCAGGATGGTCTGCACCGCGGCAACGATTCCCGTTTTCTGTGCGTTGCCGGAAGATCCAGACCTGTATCCTTTTTTAAACTATCCAATGTACGACAACGTACAAGCAGAAGGCGTTGAAGTCAGCCAATTTGTTTTGGTGGCTGTGTTCGCAGACGGCACAGAAAAGGCGCTGAGCGCTGAAGACTTTGAGGTTAGCTCCTATTGGTTTAATGGCAGCATTATGAATGCCTTTCAAAAGGAAGACGACGCCAAAATCAGGCAGTATGTAGCCGCTTACCAGAATGCTGGCAGTAAACCGTTTGTGGCGCTGCGCCTTGACGATCAGCCTCTCAAAATTACAGAAGACGGCGTTTTACCTCAGCCGACGCAAGTCGTCACCATCTTTGAGATGACCTCACTTACCGGAGCAGAAGATGAGCGCAAATAGTCTTTCCCTAAAAGGTTTGAAATTTTGGGATAACTATTGGTTTTACCCAGCTCCATTATTTAACCTGGCAGTTTGCCGAATTATTGCGGTTGGCTTCCAGCTTTATTACATTTTTCTGAAAGACTACTGGACTAAGGCAACCACTGTCGCCAGCATTCCGGGCGTCAGCTATGACCCGCACCCTATTCTGCAAGTTCTAAACGCTCCATTTCCCTGGGACACACCGCCTATCTTTTTGATAATGACGATATTTTTTATTGTCATTGTCTCGGGCGTGCTATCCCTGATCGGTTTGAGAACAAATCTTAGCCTGCTGGCATTTGCGCTGAGCAACCTATACATCCAGACTTACATTTACGCATTTGGCAAAACGCACCATTCTCAGGCGATCGCGCTAGTCGCCTTAGGCATGCTAGCGCTCAGTCCAGCGGGCAAAGTGCTCTCTGTGGATGACCTTAGCAGACGAATCAAAAGGAATCTAAAGCGCAAAACCTTTCAGCCATTTAACCTGCTCTCATACAACAGCCCGTTTGCTCGGTGGCCGCTCTTACTCATCCAGTGGATGTTTGGCTTAATCTACCTGTCGGCAGTTCTCAACAAAATCACCATAGACGGCGATGGTCTGTTTAGTGGGGGATGGATGAATGGCTATACCTTGCAGTATTACCTGATCAGAGACGGATTGTGGTGGGATAGCAGCATCGGCGTTTGGTTAGGGCATCAGTACATCCCAGCCGTGATTTCTTCCTGGTTTGCTGTCCTGTTTGAAGGAACCTTCTTCTTGACGCTGATATTTCCTCGGCTCGTTTGGTTCTATATCCCAATGGGCGCGGCACTGCACACAGGCATTTACATTGCGCAGCGAGCCCCCTTCTTTCACTACATCGCGCTCTACTCGGTCTTCATTCCTTGGACAGTCGGGGTGAAACGGATCGCTAACTGGCTGAAATGGTCGCAGCCTAGCCGCAAAGCTGAAATTTTCTACGATGGACTGTGCCCGCTTTGCATTCGCTCAATGACTGTGCTGTGCTACTTTGACTGGCTTGGGCGCTTGGTCTATCGCGATTTGGAAGTGGATTGGCCCACGCTCTCGCAGCGGCATCCTGAGATTACGCTTGAAGACTGTCGGGCGCAGATGCACTTACTACAGCCAGATGGCTCAGTAGAGAAAGGCTTCTTTGCGTTTCGCGAAATTATCAAATACCTCCCGCCGCTCTGGCCTTTGCTGCTGGTGATGTATTTACCAGCAGCCAATGTCATCGGGTCAAAACTCTACAGTGTTGTTGCCGCTCAGCGACAGCGGTTTGAGCGCTGCACGTTTGATCAGTGCGCGATTGATCTGGGCAATAAGCAGTAAATAGCTGATCG
>JBAUIB010000008.1:0-11675 GCA_049680585.1 Phormidesmis sp. | reverse complement strand
TCCGTTCTTACCCCGCAGCGGCTCTAGCCAAGGCGCGCGGGTATCCCAAAAGCGCATGGTTTCACCGCCAAAAATGATTTCTCCGGTAGGCGATCGCTGCAAATACTTACCCAAGCCCGTCGGCCCCTGCGCTGCCGCCACATCCGCGCCCACGCCCTGATCTCTCATCAAAAATACAAAAGACTGTGCCTGCGACGCCTCCGGCACCGTTGGCCCATAAAAGACGCTGGGATAAGCCGTATTGTTAAACCAGATGAAGGCAGAAGCAATAAACGCCTGTCCAGCAACATTTCCTAAGCTTTGCGAGAGATAGGTTTCCCCTGTCCAAGGAAAAAGATTGTACGTCCAGCGCAGTGGCGGAACCAGAATATGCCAAATACCGCCAATAATCAGCAGACAGCCAATCCAGATATGACCGCCAATCACATCTTCTAAGTTGTTGACACTGACAATCCAACCTTCACCCCCCGTTGGCTTTTTGATCAAGTAGCCAAAGATAACGCGCGGATCAAGCGTAGGATTTGTAATCAGGCGAACATCGCCCCCACCCGGCGCCCAAGGATCGTAAAGCCCGCCCCAGTACATTGCCTTAGCGGAAAACAGCAGTGCGAAGACGCCTAGAATCAAGATGTGAAAGCCCAGAATCTGCGCAACCTTTGCTTTGTCTGTCCAGTCAAACTGAAAAAAACCATAGAGCTTTTCAGGCCCTTTAATCGCATGATACATCCCCCCAATTCCCAGCACTGCTGAGCCAATCAGGTGCGCTACCCCAATCGCAAAGAAGGGAAAGATACTGGTGAGTTCACCACCGGGGCCTACCCCAATTCCTAGCGTGGCAATGTGGGGCATTAAGATACACCCCTGCTCGTACATCGGCTGATAGGGGCTGTAGTGAGAGACTTCAAAGAGCAGCATGCCCCCGGCCCAGAGGGCAACCAGTCCCGCGTGGGCAACATGAGCACCGAGAAAGCGCCCAGTTAGCTCAGAGGTAATCAAACGAGCATTGCCTGCCCACCAGGCATAGCCACTTGTTGCCTCATCATAGCCAGGACCAGCAGGCGCTAAAACTGAGCCGGTTTCTTCGGCAGGTAGGGTGACTGACAGATCTGGAATCGTTTCAAAAGGTGTTTCCATAGGTAAACCTCGTAAGAAGTGGGGCTATATATTGATGACTTGCAAGACTCTTTCAGCCCGCACTATTCAGAGAATCCGCGGGGAAGAACTTCTTCTGGGAAAACAAACTTTTTCGCCGGCTGGTCGAGTTCTGATAGCCATGCTCTTAGCCCTTCATTAAGCAAGACATTCTTAGTGTAGAACGTTTCAAATTCAGGATCTTCAGCAGCGCGAATCTCTTGGCTGACAAAGTCATAGGCCCGCAGGTTGAAAGCCAGTCCGGCCATCCCAATCGCACTCATCCACAAGCCTGTGACCGGGACAAACAGCATAAAGAAATGCAGCCAGCGTTTATTAGAAAAGGCAATGCCAAAAATTTGAGACCAAAAGCGATTCGCTGTCACCATAGAGTAGGTTTCTTCTCCTTGTGTGGTCTCAAATCCTTTGAAGGTGTTTTTACCACTGCTGTCTTTAAAGAGCGTATTTTGAACGGTTGCGCCGTGAATCGCGCAGAGCAGGGCGCCCCCCAACACGCCCGTGACGCCCATCATATGAAAGGGATTGAGAGTGTAGTTATGGAATCCTTGAAAAAAGAGAAGGAATCTAAAAATAGCGGATACCCCAAACCCAGGGCCAAAGAACCAGCTGGACTGCCCCAGCGGATAGATCAAAAAGGTGGCGCAGAAAACAGCGATGGGGGCGGAAAAAGCGATCGCATTATAAGGACGGATACCCACCAACCGGGCAATTTCAATTTGCCTGAGCATAAAGCCAATCAGACCGAACACACCGTGAAGCGCCACAAATGTCCACAGCCCGCCAATTTGACACCAGCGCACGAAATCCCAACCCGCTTCTGGCCCCCACAGCAGCAAAAGGGAATGTCCCATACTCTCTGCTGGGGTCGAAACCGCTGCGGTTAGAAAGTTGCAGCCTTCCAAGTAGGAGGACACTAGGCCATGCGTATACCAAGAAGTAACAAAGGTCGTGCCGGTAAACCAAGCGCCGATCGCGAGAAAGGAACAGGGAAAGAGCAGCAGCCCTGACCACCCGATAAAAACAAAGCGATCGCGCTTCAGCCAATCATCAAGCTCTTTAGCCCAGTTTTTTACCGGGCTGAGCGAACCCATTGTAATCGTCATGATAATGTCCTTATCTTGTGCTAAAACTCTTCTTCAAAATATGAGACTTCTTCAAAATATGAGGCTTCAAGCAGGCATTAAGCCGCTTTGGTAACGCTGCTATCTTTAATGCCAAAGTAAGCGGGGCCCGGCCGTACCAGTACCTGAATAATTTGGTCAAAGTAGGGGATAATCTCGGCGGCCTCGGATTCTGAGAGTAGGGCGATCGCCTCAGTTCTCAGGCAGCGCAGGTACTGTAAAATGTTGTCTAGCGGAATGCCTACGCTGGTGTACAGCTCCTTCATCCCCAGCAGGCCGATTTCTCTTAAAGGGCGATCGCTGCCTGCCAGCAAGCAGTAGCTAATCAGGCGAATATACCAGCCCATATCTCGCTGAGCGGCCTCAGTTTTACGAGCGCTACCGCTGTTGCTAGGTGTCCTCGGGCAAATCTGCCAAAATTTTCGGGTGCCGCGCTCTACAATTGCGGGAGCGTGCTGTTCGAGTGTCTTCGCTAGTCGAATCCGATTTTCTCCTGTTTTACAGAAGCGCCGAATCATCCGCAGCTCTCCTGGCGTTGGATAGCGAAGTTCTTCATCTGCGTTGAGAATAACCTGTTTGATGATGCTCATGGGTTTAAGCTCATAGTTTTAAGCTCATGGGTTTAGGGTTTAGGGTGAATTTGCAAACCGCCGAACCAGCTAAGAGAAATACGGTAGTCAAAAGGGTTTTGAGAGCGATATTCAGGCGCTGGAAAGGCGGGTTTGTTTTTTGTTTTGGGTGCAGCTAAAGGAGCCATTCCTTGCGTATAGCCCGTAGAGACGATTTGTTTGGGTGGAGTCATCTGAGTTAAGTTCTGAGTAAGGTAAACACTAGTGAGCACAGCACCCTGGCCTAAGCCTGGGCACTGGCCTCAACCGGAGCGGTTTCTTCCTGCACTTCTGGATCTGCTTGAACAACAGATTTTTCTCTCTCAGCAGATTCCGGGGAGCGCGACTGATTAGCAGACGCCTCATCAGTCGCCGAGTTATTGGCAGATGCCGCCTTTCGCTGATTGTTGAGCGAAGCGGCTGAGTCATTGAGATCTGAGCGTGACGATTTTGATGCGCCAACAGCAGCGGGGGGCTGATAGTGCATCATGTATTCCGCAATGATCGGGGGATTTTCGCGGGGTTTTGAGTAGGCAACCGGGCCTTGAGGCGATCGCAATGCCAAGCCCCGTGGCGTCACATAGCGTTCATAGGGAACTGTGTTGTCCCCAAAGGCTTGAGCATATTCATCGCTATCCACGATGGCATCAATCAAGGCATAGAAGCCCTGGCGACCACAGATGTCATAATACTGATTTGTTTCCCGGCGGCCATAAGTCGGCCGGCCGAGTAATCGCCGATGAATCATCTCAGCGGCTTTTGTGACATAGAGACTTTCCCAGTAGGCTCGCCGAAATGCCTTGGACTTAGCCAACTGTCGAACAAACTCTCGCACGGTAATCAGCCCGCCTTTGAGCTGAGTCTCAGCCATTTGATGCCGCTGGCTCTCTAGCACCTCACGCCCAAACACCTGCCGGTAAGTCGCCAAAATCACAGCTTCAAGCGAGTGTTGAGTGCTGTCAAAGCTAGGGACCTGAGTGTTAGCGATGTTTGCGCTACTTTGATGAATAGAAGAGAGTCGATTGCCCCGAGAGTTCTGCTGGGTTGACAGGCCGGCTGAAAAGCCAGATAAAGAGAACGTGTTCTCTAAAGAACCCGGCACCCGGCCCAACTCACTGTGGGTATTCACACTGTGTTGGCGACTGGTCGGATGACCTTTTCTCTGACCGCTGCTAATCAAAATTCGACGGCTATCATTACCAAAGTGCGCAGGTTGGGCCTTAGGATCGCGGTTTTCTTGAGGGAAAATAGCGCCAAACTGAATTTCCAACGGATCGTTGCCCATGCCATAGGGATGCTGATTGGGCAACGGCTGCTGGTAGCCCGCAAATGCGGTGACAAACTGAGGCACCTTACGAACCGGCGCACTCTGCTTGAACAGATCTAGCTGTGGCCCCCAGTTACGACATTCTTGCGCTTCTATGCCTAGCCCTCGCAGGAAAGGAACCGTCTCTGCACCGAAGTAGCTAGCGTATTCCTGCGAGCCCACCAAAGCATCGACTAAAGCGGGAAAACCCTGATCGCCAACCAGTTCAAAGTAGTCTTGAAACTCTTCCATACAGCTCAGGCCACGGCCTAAAAAGTGACGGCAGGCTAACTCAATACAGCGGCTAAGGGTATAAGGCTCGTAATACAGTCGCCGGTAAAGCCGCGATTTCCCCAGCCGCCGGATAAATTCCGCCATCGATCCGTGGCCACTTTTCACTTGCGAAACCAGCTCGCTCAGCTCAGGGCCATACAGCTGGCTCACATCCCGCTCAAAGACCTGCCGGTAGGCGGCTTTAATCACCTCATCTTTTTCGATATCAGAAAGCTCAGGCTTCATTACCCAGCGTGGCTTGGCGCTGCCACTCGCTTCATAGCTATCGGGTAAGTACAGTCCTTGGTGGTGTTTTGAAACCCCTTCTCGAAGGCGATCAGAGGGTTTTTCCACCCAGTAGTCAGCGATCAACACATCAAAATATCGTTTTACCAAAGCCGCCGCCGCCGACTCAGCCGGGAAAAAGGAAAGCGACTTCCACTGCATTTCTCTGAGCGCAACCGCCGTCGCCAGCGTGACATCTTCAGGAATGACACCCCGTAGCCCTCGCGTATTGATGCTGATAATACTCGTATCACCCGCCACAATCGCATAGGTGATATATCGCAAAAACCAGCCCAAGTCACGCATAGAGCGTTTCATGCGCACCGTGCCATAGTCAGAAATTCTGATGGCCTGAAAGCTGCTGGGAACGCTAGGCTTACCGCTAAAAAACAACCCCTTAAACCAGTCAACTGGGTTGCTAAGCGCGCCCAGGGCGATCTGACTGCCCTCTGTACTGGCAGTCATGCCGCGCTCTTTGCGAATTCTGCCCTCTGCCGAAAGATAATCTTCCCCCACAAAATGACCGGAACCCGGTAACCCAACGGGATCTTCTGGCGGATCAAAGTAATCCATTGGATTTCCGCCCACAAAGATGCGTTTGCCGCCCGCAGCGACGATGGTGTCGGCTCGCTGCGTGAGAACTTGAGCAATGTCTAGTCTCTGGAGCCCCGTATCTAAAAAAGCTGAGAGCGTCTTTAGCTCGCTGTGGTTTAGGTAGCGATCGCGCTGGTGTGCCCCATCAATCACAGCCGTCGGCACCGTGTGATATCGCTGCGGGCGAACAACTGGGCTACCCCCATTAATTCGGTCGGTCATAGCGGTCTCCAAATTCAAACAATCCAAGTGAAAGCACAAATGCAAGTAGAGCCAAACGTAAGCAGCTTATGCAAGATAACTAAAGAGGAAATCACTAAGGCATCAGACCCGCTATCAGGTAGTCAAAGTAAGGCCCCACTTCAGCACCATCCTCTAGGCTCAACATTTCCAGCGTGACTTCTTTCAGCGCTTGCATACAGTCCGCCAAATTCCTCAGCGGCACGCCAAGCGAGAGATACATCGCTTTTGCACCTCGAACACCACTCGCTTCGAGCGGATCAACATCGCCAACCGCCACCGCATAGGAAATCAGCCGAATAAACCACGCCTGATCCCGCAAGCAGGATGCTTGGAACCGCTGGTTATCACTGTGGCTAGGGGTAATTGGGCAGCGCTGCCAAAACCGCTGAGAGCCCTTTTCAACAATTGCCTCCACATTGTTATTTAAGATAGAGACAACTTGCAGTCGCTGCGGTCCATCTTCAAAGAAGTGGGTAATAGCGTCTAGCTCTCCTTTCGAGAGATAGCGAACTTCACGATCAGCGGTGGCGATCGCCTGAGTAACAACGCTCATGATAAATAATCCCAACACAGCATAAAAGTCGAACAGCCCTAGCTCAGCCCGGAAGAAATATGGTCGAAGTAAATCCCTAGCTCTCTACCGGCTTCAGCCCCTAGCATTTCGCCGACCACTTCCTTCATCGACTGCACTGCCCGCACCGTCGCTCCGACCGGCACACCCAGAGAGCTGTAGGTTTCTTTCAGGCCGTTGAGCACCCGCTCATTCAAAATAGACGGATCGCCTGCTAGCATGGCATAGGTCGCATAGCGCAAGAAAAAGTCCATATCCCGAACACAAGCGGCATAGCGGCGGCAGGTATACATATTTCCGCCAGGAGCCGTGATATCGGTATAGAGCAAAGCTTTCGCAATCGTTTTCGTCACAATTGTAGAGGCGTTGGCACTGACGGTCATCGCGGCTCTAGCACGCAGGTCACCGCTGCGAAAATAAGCCTGCAAGTTATCTAAAGACGAATCGTCCAAGTACTTGCCCTGGGCATCAGAAGCGTTAATCAAAGTCGTAATGGCATCTTGCATGGATTGATGTTCCTAAGTAAGTAACAAATGGGGTAAGTAAAAGAGTGTGAGAGACGATGTGACAATCAAAAACTGTGTAAAAGAAACCGTGCTTTCTACGACAGCGAATGAATGATCAAATCAAAGTAGGCGGCCACCTCTCGAGCATCCTGCTCACTCAAGACAGCCATGGCTTCTTCTTTTAGACAGCGCATGCACTCTGCAATATTCCTAATGGGAATTTCTAAGTTGTTGTACATCTCTTTAATGCCAACCGTTCCAATATCTTCTAACGGCCTTTCACTACCGGCCAAAATAGCGTAGGCAATCAGCCGGACATACCAGCCTTGATCACGCTGACATGACGCTGTTTTGCGATCAACACCGCTGTTGCTAGGCGTATTTGGGCAACGCTCCCAAAACTTCTGGCTACCGTTTTGAACAATGCGCTGCTCGTTTTCAGCGAGTGCCTTAGCAATGCGAATACGCTGCTCTCCAGTTTCTACAAAATCTTGAAAAATTCGCAGTTCTTTAGGGGCGGGATAACGGGCCTCACTATCTGCACTCAAAATAAGTTCGGTAACTAGGCTCATGGTGGTTGATCCTCCAGCTTTGAGTTCGGCTTTATGAAAGTTGTCATAACCCTATACAACAAAGATGAAGAACCTATGAAAAGCTAAAATCTCTTTTTTTAATATCAATTACGTATCAAAACCTCAAGCTCAAAACCCAGGGCCAAAATCAAACTTCAAAAAACCGGAAAGCAAAAAAGCAACCAGCCTTCATAAGTTCTCCAGTGTTTTACGGTACCTCTAATAGAACAGTCGTTGTTCGGCGTCTTTCTCGTGTCTTTTGCATAACCGTAAAAGCGTATATAGCAACCGCCGGATGCATTCGCGCGGTTGCGGGCCACTTTGCTGCTGCCCTGTAATGGTTTCAGCTATCACTGATGTATTAGACAAAGTGGCGAAAGCGATATACAGAAGAGCACCTGCTAAAAACGGCTAGCTTACTCATTCAAACAATGAATAAAGATGACTTATAAAGCTTTCATCGCCGTTGTCTTAGCCCTTTCTATAGGGTTGCTAACGGCCTGTAGCCGTCCATCTATAGGAAGTGATTCAGTCAGCTACGACGACATTAAAGGGAGTGGCCTTGCCAACAACTGCCCCGAGCTCACAGGGACCACGATGGACTCTATTGAGGTCAGGGCAGATGAATCTTATCAGCTAAAAGAACTGTGCTTTCAACCCACCGCATTCCTAGTCAAACGAGAACCCCTCAAGCACCAAGCAGAAAAATTTGTAGAGAGCAAGCTGCTGACGAGGTCCAGTTTCAGCCTCGATCAGGTCAGAGGAGATTTGCAAATCGATCCGAGCGGTCATTTGATGTTTACCGAGCAAGGTGGGTTTGATTTTCAGCCGGTTACCGTACAGCTCCCAGATGGCGAACGGGTGCCTTTACTGTTTACCGTCAAAGGATTAGTGGCCAAAAGCCAGGAACCGGTAACGAGCCTAACGCCCTCAACTCGCCTAGCGGGAAACTTTGACGTACCGCCCTATCGCACCTCTAGCTTTATTGATCCCAAAGGACGCGGATTAGCCGTCGGCTACGATGCTGCAGTGGGCATCCCGATTCAGGCAGATCGCGACAAGTTCTCCCGTCAAAATAATAAGTCTTTTGAGGTTGATCAAGGCAATATTGTTTTACAAATCAACCGCGTGAACCGAGGCACTGGCGAGATATCCGGTTTATTTGAAAGCCAACAGCCCTCAGATTCTGATTTTGGCTCTAAAGAATCAATGGTCGTCAAAATTCAAGGGCAGTTTTATAGCCGCATTGAACCTGACACGCTCAAAAAGAGAAGCGTCACCAGCATCTAATCTTTTTCCGATTCAATAGTTATCGCTCCAGTTCTTTCAATCAGAAACCGCTAGCCATGACTAATTTCAACCGTGAGCAGCCTGTTGTCTACCCTATTTTTACAGTTCGATGGCTGGCGATACACGCCTTAGCCGTACCGAGCGTGTTTTTCTTAGGCGCGATCGCTGCCATGCAGTTCATTCAAAGATAGCGAGGGGTGTCGATTAGCAAGCTGCTGTTCCCTTTAGACATTTTTTTGATCATAAATAAGGACAAAAATGATTTATATTCTTCAAAAGTTTTTAGCGGCAGCGCGATCGCTCTACACTGCCTCAGTGGTTTTGATCCTTGCTTTCGCCCTCAGTTTTTCGTTAGCAGATAGTGCGATCGCAATCGAAATCAGCGATGCCATCCGCACCGTTCCGCTGAATGAATTAGGCGAGCAAACGACCCTCGAGCTAGAGCAACTCTCCGCTGGTCAGCGTAAGTTCAACAGTAGCTGCGTTCAGTGTCATCTAGATGGCGGCTCCAAAACAAATCCGGATGTAGACTTGGGGCCTGACACCTTAGCGCGGGCAACACCCGCTCGCAACAATCTCGAAAGTATCGTCGATTATTTACACCATCCCACCACCTACGATGGCTTAGGCTCCCTGGCAGAATTTCATCCCTCTACCGAGAACGCCGATCTCTTTCCGAGAATGAAAGCGCTGAGTGAGAACGATTTGAAAGCGATCGCAGGCTACATTTTAGCCGAGCCGAACATTATCGGAGACCAGTGGGCCGGTGGAAAGCCAAGGCGATAGAGGTATAGCACCTTTGTTACTCTCGCAAGGCCACTACTTCAATTTCCACTAGCCAGCCAGGATTGACCAGTCCTGCGACCTGCATGGCTGAGCGAGACGGCAAGTTCGGCTGTGCTTCTGTGCCAAAAAACTTGGTGTAGCCTGCCATAAATCCAGCAAAGTCCATTTTTCCTTCCATCTCAGGATCGCCGACGATGAACGCCTGCATCTTCACCACATCACTCAGGGTGAGATCCAAATCAGCCAGAATGCCTTCGATTTTATCTAAAACGCTAATCGTCTGAACTTCGGTATCTCCAAACGCCTCTATCGAGGTCGGCTCAGCCGTTTCGTTGGTCACAGAAGGGACTTGCCCGCTCAGATAGACTAATGTCGCATCCGCCGGAATTTCAACGGCAAGGGAAATCGGAAAGTCGGAGCCGGGAATGGGATGGCGAATGACAGATTGAGCAGAAACACCTGTGGATACACCCACGATCAAACTCACTGCTAGCAGCACGCCTAGTAAGATTCTTTTGAAAGGCATTTTCTTAACAGACATTATTTTGACTCCTCATTTTTCTACTGTTGTTTTCTGTAAGGCTTGATTCCTCAGGCAGCCTGAACCCGGCTGGCAATGCCTTCAACGGCCATCAGCGCCGATCTAACCGATCCTTCTTGCCACCCAGTTAGATAGCTCAAATGCTCACCGGCTAAGAAAATTGGGCCGTCGGGCTGTAGCAGCACTTTGTAAGCACGCGATCGCTGTTCGTCTTCCCACTCAGCCCAGCCGCCTTGGCTGTAAGGAATGTTCTCCCAAGCAATCGTAATGCCATTTGCCGCAGAAATCTCTGTGGCATAGTTTGGATGGATCATACTGCCGTCCTCAATCGACTTCACCAGCCGCTCTGCAGGTGACATCAGGCCCCACGCATTGCCAATTGGGTTATCCCAAATGTAAGCGCCCACTAAAATCCCTTTATCGCTTTGAAAGCCCTCAGAGGGATACCAGATCTGAGTGATATCTCGCTGTGTCCAAGAAATGCCGCCGTAGATATGGTTGTCTTCTTCCCAAAAGCGCCGATTAGCTTGAAAGGCCACCTTGACTGCATTCGCATAAATCCCCTGGCTCTCGTCAATCGCCGTCTGCATGTCTGGTGAAAAATCGGCCTCTACCTTCGCCAGTAACGGCAGCGGGAACGTGCAAATGGCATAGTCGGCCTCTAGCGCTTTTTCGTCCCCCGTGGCCAAGCTCTGATAGATGACGCGCACCCCTGCCGTGGTTTTGCGAATTTGGCTCACCTCAGCCCCATATTCGATCAGATCGCCCACCTCACGGGCAAATGCCTTGGCAATTTGGTCCATGCCACCGATGGGCTCCAGCATAGTTGCGGCCTGGGTATAGCCCTCACCAAAGTGGAGCTTATAGCCCCAAAAATCAGACTTCAACAATTCAGCCAGTCCTAGCGGCTCAAACAGCTCCCCGGCCATATCACCCGCCGCCGGTCCGCTCGTGTAGCCCGCTCGCGATCCGCCTGTATAGGAAAAGTCATCACCTAAGCTGCCAAAGCTTTTGACAAAGTCCATCAGGCGCTCTTGGTCCAGATCTGAAATCTCTTGATCGAGAGATTTTTGGCTAATGGCTTTGGCCAGCAGCTCAGAGATGTAGCCTCTGCTGTCGTTGACAACCCGGCGGTTGAGCATGGGCTGGCCGTCAAAGGCATCGTCGTCCTGAAAGTAAGCGGCTCTATTCTCATTCACGCGCACCTGTAGCGGGACGCCGAGCGCTTTGCAATAGTCCAAAATCGCGGTGTGATGATAGGGAATGCGGGCTGGCCCTGGGTTGAAATACAGCCCTTGATCGAATGAACAAGACTGCTCTGTGCCAAATTCTTTGACCACATCGCCGCCGCGAATAGTTTGACACCGACCGCCGGGGCGATCGCGTCCTTCTAAAATCACGCAGTCATACCCCGCCTGCTTCAGCTCATAAGCCGCTGTCATCCCAGCTAGACCAGCGCCTAAAATCGCAATGCGAGTCCCCGCCCCCAACTGCGCTCTAATCTGCTGATTGATTCGAGGCTTTTGCACCGCGTCCGCCGATGCCAGCAACCCCATCTCTTTCATTGTGGTCAAGACCGCTGCCGTCCCGCCGGCTCTGCCGACCAGCTTTAAGAACCGGCGTCTCGAAGGTGACTTTCCTGAACGGCTGTGAGGACTAGGCATATGCACGCTTTGTGTGAGCTCGAACTGCCAGAAGTATGCAAAAAGACAATTTTGAAAACTGTTTTGCAGTTGACTGAAGTTCGACCTCAAACGTGCGGTTATATCTCAAGGAAAGTTCAGTAACGGATGCTACAAAAGCCTTTTAGTTAGGCTGTTTTACTAA
>JBAUIB010000007.1:0-11404 GCA_049680585.1 Phormidesmis sp. | reverse complement strand
GCTGAGTTCTTTGGCGCACAGCTTCATGGCTTGCCTTGGATGGAGGCGCTCAATCTTTGTTCTGTAGCCGCTTTGGACAAGTTGATGCCTGCGATGAAAACTTAGGCACTAATTTTAGATCTATCTGGTGTTGAAAGGAGTCGAAACTACCTACGTCGCCGCGAAATTTTGTCTACTGCGAAGGTGATTTATGAATCGCGATCGCCAATCTTTGCCTGATATACCTGCTCGATATACAAGGAACAAATCAATATCCCTATCAGCCACCTCGTGAAGCAGCTTATTAATAGCGCTGGCGGCATAACGATGACAGCGGATTAGACGGGTTTCGTAAATTCTGATAGCTTTTATCTCTTTAAAACATTTTGGATGGGGGGTAACGCCCGGTTTAGGAATACTTCATCCAATTAAGCGAAGTTGATGAAACTCAGCTCGATCTGTACACAGCTCCGGATGCTGTCCGGGCATCATAGAAAGTATATCGAGCCTGAGGGCAGTTCGCTGAAGCGCTGTCTCAGAAGCTATGTAACCCCGTCAGGACTTGAATTCAGCTAGCCTTATCAAGCTATCGGATTCTCAATAAGGACTCATTTAAAAGGCATCATATGGGCACGAAACTTTCGCCGCTGTTTGCAGAGACACGAATTTTACTAGGGCTTTGGGCTTTAAACACATCGGAATATATTTCAAAGTCTAAGTTCAAAACCAGTTCTAGCAAAGCATATGAGGAAGCGATCGCTCAGTTAGAAAGAGATGGCGCACTAGCTTCTCAGCAGAAGGCAAAGAATCGAAAGGTCTATGCATTAACGGATGAAGGCAAGCAACGGTTAGCGAAAAACTTGGCTAATGAGGAGTTTTCCTTTTCGACTAATATCGGCCCTAAGGTCGCCAATGCCTTGTTAAGGTGGGTCCGTCAGCAAAAAATAGTCGAAAAGCCTGAACTTAACGGCAATGGCAAAGTGACCGAGCTGAAGCCAGTCAACTCTTCTGAAGCGTTTGAAGAAGTCGTACTAAAGACTTACGAGCAGCTAAATCGCGACTACAACCTAGATGATCTCGTCCCTATTTACCGCCTTCGACGAGAGCTCGGTGACACAGTCACAAGGTCAGACTTTAACGAATGGTTGCTAGATGTGCAGGCAAAAGATTTAATTCAGCTCACTAGCGGAGAAATGCCTGACATTACCCAGGATCAGCGTGAAGACTCGCTTTCAATCCCAGGGGGTGGAATGCGCTTTTATGTAAGACGCCTTTGAACACTTAACTTTCTTATCTACCAACCTCCGCTACTTTCTAAAACAACCAATATGGCATCTCAAGTATCCTCTGATAGGGCGCTGATGGCAGCGCTTCAGGCTAACAATCCTTTTGAAAAACCGCCCGTCGTCAAAGAGCAAAACATTTGGGGTGATTCTTTCCCAGATGTCGCTAGTTTGAATGCGCATGCTTCTAATGCTGTATTTGAAGCTTTAGCCAAAGTTAGATCGTCAGATTCAAACTTGGACAAGGTAACTTCAATAGTCTTTATCGCAGATAGAGGCGTCGGTAAAAGTCATATCATCAAGCGGATTCGTAAGCAGATACAAGCTGAAGGACACTCTCTATTTGTTTATGCCAGTGCCGATAAATACGGTGACTTGGATTTAGTAAATTGCTCGTTTCAACAATCGGTTGCCAGTAGTTTAGAGCAGCTAGGGGCAGAGGACATTTCGCAGTGGCAAGAAATCGCAACGCTGATGGTGAGTGAAGCACTAGAAACAAGTAATTCACAAGCCAAAGTTTCTTCAGCCTCTGGCTTAGTTGCTAAATTTGACACAGCTTATCAAAATAGCCGGATAAGAGGTCGAGACTTAATTGCAGATCTAACCAAGGCGATCAGAAGAGTTAAGCCTAACGCTGATGCTTACATCGTTCGCGCTATCCTTTGGACCCTCTCTGAAGAAAGAGGCCCGTTAGCGGTGAAGTGGCTAGCAGGTGAGCAGTTAGATGCTCAAGATGCCCTTGATCTGCGCCTTCCACCAAATCAACAAGGGGACAAAGAGAAAGAAGCTCATGCCTTATCAGTTGTGAGCAAAATTCTTTCTATTGCTGGGGAATACCGGACAGTCTGCATTTGTTTTGATGAGCTAGATACGATTACTGCAAATGCGCTTGGCTTCCCAACTGCCACAGTGATAGCTGACTTGGTAAGAAAACTGTTCACGGCTTTGCAACAGTCTGAAAAGGGGAAAGGAGCGGTAATGCTAACCGTGTTGCTACCTGATATTTGGCGCGGTCTCAAGCAAGATGCTGATGTCTCGGCTAAAGATAAGGTAGCTACAGATGGAGAAGCTATTAACTTAAGCAATGCAGATCTAAATTCAGTGACAGAGCTTGTCTCTCTCTGGCTGTCTTCGTTCTATACAGCTAGAAATCTAATTCCTCCAACGCCTATCTATCCATTTGAGCAGGCCGACTTGGTGGAGTATTCAAAAGGACGTCCGTACATGAGAGAAGTCCTTAAGTGGTGCGCTAGCTATATCAACAAAAAAGTTGAAAGCTTTACGCCTGAAGAAGCTAAAAAAACGCCAACCGAAAGATTTGATTTTGCTTACAAAAACGCTCTAGAGCAAATAGCGGACGATTATCTTGACGATAATGGAGCGATCGCGTCCACCCTCTCATTCTGCTTCCAAAGAATTACAGACATTGACAGAATCAAAGATACGCCTATTGAGAACGTCGTTGTCAAAGGCATTGAAGAAGTCACGCCAAAATCGAAAAACAGCGGCTATATCAACTTCAAGCTGATAGGCATAGAAAACGAAGAACCAGTAACCATTGGCATTGAGGTTTTGCAGCAAACGCACGGGCTCTCAGTTGGCGCAGGATTCAGAAGACTTCTAGACTATGAAACCTTCGGCTTAACTCGCGGGTGTTTGGTACGCTCTAGAGAACGCAAGCTGATGCGCAACTGGGACTCTTACGAATACTATCAGCAGCTCATCGGCAAAGGTGGCGAGTGGGTAGATCTCAAAGAAGACCAGATCAAACCGCTGCTCGCCTTGCACTATGTGTACGAGCATCATGAAAAGTTTGATTTATCGATCAAGCGGCTAGATTCTTTTGCATTCGTACAAAAGCTATTGCTCAACAACGAGCTAATCAAAGAAATTCTTAGCAAGCCAGAAGGCGCTTTAGCTGAAGACTCCTTGGAAGGCAACGAACTACAGCCTCTTCATAGCGAGGAAGAAAGGCAGGAAATTGCTGCTAGCCTTAGCGAATCTTTAGATATGTCTTCAGAGGAGGAAGAACAGCTTGATCTAGAACCAGCTTTAGTAGATCTAGAGGTTGCATAGAGAATGGTTTTACTCAATACGGCGCTGTGTCTACCGGCAATAGAAACTGAGACACTTATTCAAGGCGTCTCGGTTGTTGCTGCTCCAAAAAGGTTTATCGTACCTGGCAAGCGGTTCGCGCTTCTGCCGGTTCAGGCGCTTCCAGAGGATCTAGCAAAAGAACAAATCTACCATTCGAGTACTGTTAGCAAATTTGCAAAAGCCTCTCTTGATAAAGAAACGCTGAGTATAAAAGCATGGGGGAAATGCGAACTTTGCCAGCACTTTACTAGTCAAGAAAAAGTTCAAGCGCTCTCCCACTATACGATTTGGAAAATTGATGCGCTCGCAGAGCATTTACGCAATCAGGAGAACTTATTCCTAGCCTTTATTCGCGCGTATTGGCTAAGCGAACCGATTAGCTACGATACCCTTTTTACCTACGAGTCGCCTGAGCAACTTAATAATCTCACGCCCTTAGCTCAGTATCTTGATGTCAACGAGTCTCAGCCAGTCTTAGCAGAGGATAACTTTCTCAATCTTAAGCAGCAGCTAGTCGATCTGAAGGTTGACTTCAGCGTAGCTTCGCCTGACGGACTTGAGACAGACATAGCAGACGAGCCAGAGACAGACGCTGCCAAAATTTCCCTATCGCTAGAAATTATTGACGATCCTGAGTGGTTTTTAAAAATTGCTGAGGTAGGAAACTCTAGCGATGGTCACACTTTTGAAAAGCTAGTCAGAAAAAGCTTGCAAGCGCTGGGCTTTCAAAACTCAAAGCAGAATATCAAAGCCAGTCTTGACCCTCTGGCTACAGGCGGAGCAGGCGGTTTAGATTTTTATGCGAATATTCCCTACCCAGTTGTTGGTGAGTGCAAAGCAACTAAAACTGAGAAAGTATCTACGGGTGCACCCGCACAGCTTATGAGACTGGGGCACAATATTCTACAAAACCACTATGATGAATGTATCAAGCTACTTGTAGCTGCTGGCGACTTAACTTCAGCCGCTCTAAAAACGGCAGAAAACAACGACATTGGTATTATTCGGCCTGAAACGCTTCAGAAGCTCATAGAACTGAAGGTAGCTTATCCAGGATCGATAGACTTGATGGAAATGGGGACTATTCTGCGTAAAGAACCATTTGGTGAGAAAACCGACCAGAGAATTAATGACTATGTCTCTAGCGTTTGGCGATCGCTTACAGTGCGATCGCTACTGGTCGAAGCAGTCAGGCAACTTTCCATTCAAGAAAAGAATCAGCCTGTGACGGCTAGAGATGTGCGAGTCTATTACAACGCTGTTTTTGCAAAAGCTCCGATTGATCCATTGAGAAATATTAATATCGTTCGCGATCTTCTCATTGAGCTATCATCCCCTTTAACCGCTTATGTGGGCCGTCAGAACGTTGAAGATGGAACCGAACGTTTTTACTTTCTACAGACGCTTAAAATTGAAGATTAGCCGCTAACGATAGCTCAGATGCGCTGACGCCGGAAGATGTGCCCGAAGGTATTCCTGTAAAGGCATGTTCCAGAACGTGATATTGCGAAGTCGCTTAGTGCCTAAACACAACCGTCGAAGAAGTCGCTCAGCTATTCGACCGCTTCAGCCAATCTCCTAGCCATTCCTTTAATTTGGGTAATTGGCTAAAGGAACTAGGAAAGCGAACTTTGCTTCTCCCGAACCTGCTAATACTTTTCCTAAACCCGCTAATACTTTTCCCGAACCCGATAGCTCCACTAACCGCACTCGTTCGCACTTCTCTCAAACCCGCTCACACTTCTCTCAAGCCCGCTCACACTTTTCTCAAACCTGCTCACGCTTTTCTCAAACTCGCTCACGCTTTTCTAGAACTCGCTAACACTATTTCCCAAGCCTGCTAGCACTTTTCCCGAGCTTAGATCTCGCTTCACCTCACCTGCTAACAGTTCTGTCAAACTCGCTAGCCCGCTTCCAAAACTCAATCAACATTCGTACGGATTGCGCACTGCCCATACTTGACTCAGCGCAAAAATCGCCCTATGGTCAATAGCTAAGGTAGTGATGCCGATCACGCCTGTTTCCTCAGAACTCAATTGACTCGAAGCGCCCCCAGCAAGTGTTCGTACCACTCACTGAGGGCTAGGCTCACAAACTGAACAAGGCAGTCTGTAGCTTAAGGGCAACTGTACCTTAGCTACCCCGATTTGCACTACATTTTGCGGAGTAGCTTAGGGCTTTTGAGTTCTGGTTTCCTAGCTCACTTGTCTTTACTGGAGACCAGATCTCATGTTTATATCTGCTTTTGAGGGCGCTGCGGCGTCCACCGTTCCTGCTGGAATGGCCCCTGCTGCGATGGCGGCTGCGATCCCTCCGTCTGGGCAGTTGCCTGGTGGCGACTTACCCACTCCACCCCCGCGCGAGCAGGTGCGCCATTTGCTCTTTGGCACCCCCAAAGTCGTGCATACCACCATCGCCTTGTTGCATAAGCTAGGCTACGCCGAACCCAACGACTGGAGCCCTCCCATTGCCACTGACAGACCCGGTGAAGTGATGGCGATTTTGACCAAGCGAGTCAGCGTTGGGTAGCGTTAATTTTGGGGGACGGCGGCAAGCTTTCCCCATGCTTATTCGTAAACCTTGTTCGTAAATAGGGTGGAAGAATTTATCCATCGTCTAGTACAATCGCGGCTTGATGCCTTCACCTAAACGATGGCTACGCCCCGCACTTGCCTATAACGCCTTATGAAAACAGCTCACGTCATTGGCCTTGGCCGATCTGGAATTGCCGCCGCCCGAGTGCTGCACCGGCAGGGATACGATGTCACTCTCAGCGATCGCAGCTCTGCCAAACGCCACCAGGATGATGCCAAAGCCTTACAAGAAGAGGGCATCACTATCAAGCTCAATCACGCCTTTGCGCCCGAACCCGGCCTTGACTTGCTCGTCGTCAGCCCTGGTGTGCCCTGGGATGCGCCGGAGCTGACAGCAGCGCGCGAGCAAGGTATCGAAACGATTGGGGAAATGGAACTGGCCTGGCGAAGTTTGCGCGATCGCCCCTGGCTCGGCATTACCGGCACCAACGGCAAAACCACCACTACTGCCCTCGTCGCCGCCATTTTTAAAGCCGCCGGACTCAGCGCCCCGGCCTGTGGCAACATTGGCTACGCCGCCTGCGAACTCGCCCTCGCTGAGCCGCCCGACTGGATTATCGCCGAACTCAGCAGCTACCAAATAGAAGCCGCTGCCTCACTTTCTCCTACCGTCGGCGTCTGGACTACTTTCACGCCCGATCACCTCAGCCGCCACAAAACCGTCGAAAACTACTACCGCATCAAAGCCTCTTTACTGGCTAGATCCAGATCCGCCATCATCAACGGCGATGACCCCACACTCCGAGGAAACGCCGCTGAGTATGCGCCTGATACCTACTGGACCAGCGTTGAGGGTAAACGCGCACTGGCCCCTTTGATGCCAAGTACCTATGTGGAAGATGGCTGGGTAATTCATAAAGATGAAAAAGTTGTCGAAACAAAAGCGCTGCGGATGGTCGGTGAGCACAACCAGCAAAACCTGCTAATGGCGGTAGCGGCAGCTAAGCTAGCAGGGATAGGGACAGCGGCGATCGCTCAAGGAATCGCTCAGTTCCCAGGCGTCTCTCATCGCCTAGAGCACATCTGCACCTGGCGCGGCGTAGACTTTATTAACGACAGTAAAGCCACCAACTACGACGCGGCTGAAGTAGGTCTGCGCTCAGTGGCCAGCCCCGCTGTCCTGATTGCGGGCGGCGCATCCAAAGACGGCGACGACCGCGCCTGGATCAATCAAATTAAGGCTAAAGCCGCTACCGTTCTGCTTGTCGGAGCCGCTGCCGAAGCCTTTGCAAACCGCCTAGAAGAATGCGGCTATCATCGCTACGAGATTGTTGAAACCATCGACCGCGCCGTCGCCCGCAGTGCCAGCATCACCAAAGAACAATCTATTAAAACCGTCTTACTCTCGCCAGCCTGCGCGAGCTTTGATCAGTACGCCAACTTTGAAGTGCGCGGCGATGACTTTCGCCAGGTTTGCACCAAGTATTTGGGAGAGCTATAGGGAGAATAGCGTGCTTTTTGCTAAGAGCAACGACCTGGCAAAGACGACGGACAGCCTTGAATCATGGCACCTAATAGTTCTTCTGATTGCTGGATCTAAACCGTCCCATCTCAAACTCTCTCTTCTTGGCATGCTTGGTTTTGCGAGCCGTCACCCGCTTGCGCCACATCTTAAAGCTAGAAGCCTTCATATAGCGCCGCATCAGCGCAATCACATTCTTTTCCTTCAGGCCAAACTGTTCTTCAATCGCCTCAAACGTTGTTCTATCTTCCCACGCCATCTCAATCACGCGGTCAATGGTGGCCACTTCTAGCTCGTCAGAGTTCATAGTTGTTCTTTCCTGCTCAGCTCTCATTCCAAATCTCCAGGTCGCGCCGCCACATATTCATCGCCCTTGAGCTGAACTACCATTAGCTTGGCTGGTTCATTGCCTACCGTCCCGGACGTATGCCCCTTGTGCCCATCCGCATCCGCTCGCGTGTTTTGATCGCCCCCGAAAGAGACCTCTCCTGGCCCCATCTCTACCCGCGTCCCGTCCATCGTCTCTACATACCAAGTGCCTGATATCGGCACAATCCACTGTGGTTTCGGGTTTTCGTGCCACTCGCCCACCCAGCCAACCGGCAGCTCACAAAATAACACTTCCGTAGCGCCGCTCATCAGCCGATTGTTCCACTGCGGATCGGCGTCGCCACCCATGCTTTCTTTGGCAAAATTCGTCAGCTCACATTGATTTTGGTGGCTTATCCCGTCGTCATCTGTCCAGACGTGCCAGTAGGTGAGCGT
Organism: Phormidesmis sp.; assembly: GCA_049680585.1. GTDB lineage: Bacteria > Cyanobacteriota > Cyanobacteriia > Phormidesmidales > Phormidesmidaceae > Phormidesmis. The sequence goes on along the minus strand of JBAUIB010000007.1, from coordinate 3,224 downwards.
GGGCTTTTCAGTAGATTGATCGGGCATGGCGAGCGGAATCCACATGCAAAAGTGGTTCAATAGCAAACCATAAAAGGCTACTCGCTTATTTGGCTGCTTGCTTCTTCCCAAAGAGCCCTTTTATGCCGTTGATGGCACCCATAAGACCGCGCTGAGAGCGATCGCGCTGCTTTTTCGCCAGCTCAATATCATCATCTTTTTCCCCTTTGAGCCGGTAGCCATACTCCAAATTGTCCTTGCTTTTCTTCAGCACTGGAAACGCTCTGAACGCGCCTTGGAGCAAATCTGCCTCGCTGTGATAAATTGCCCGACTAATTTGACTAGAGCGGCGCACGGCGATCGCCCCAATTGGATACCACTGCTTCGTGCCAGTGCCCCGCACGTACACCTCGTACTCTGGCAGACCGTCCGTCTTCATTTTGTCGTACTGCTTAGAGGCTTTCTCGCGCTTCTTGGTCCGCTCCGATTTTGGTTTCTTTGGGGTCTTGTCTCCAAATCCTTTGGGCTCAGCCATAGCGCGCTCTTAAAATCAGTACTTTGTAAAAGTTTACATCTTTTTAAGAAAAGTCCCAAATTTATGGCAAAGCCAAGTCAGCTGACCTCATTGCGTTTATACAGCGCTCGATACACCGGTAGTCCTTTTTCCTCCGTGACCTGCTCTCGATCAGTCTTCGCAGGGAATGGGCTTTGCGTTAGCCAGTGGGGGCTGGTTCGGCTGAAGGCTGGATTTTCGCTGAAGCGATCGCACATTTGAGCGCACACCTCCTCAATATCTGACTGTAGCCAGACCCAGCCGCCAGTCGGCATCAGCATAGCTAGGCTCGCCACCAGCTCAGGCTGCACCACCCGCCGCTTCTGGTGCCGCTTTTTAAACCACGGATCGGGAAACTGGATGCTGACTCGCGTCAAAGCGCCAGGATAGTTGGCGAGTACCGACTTGAGCGAGTTGTTGACATTGCAAAAGATAAAATGGAGGTTCTGCTGAGCGTGTGAGGCGTGAGAATTGGCTGGTTGAGTTTCTTTTGTCTGAGTATTTTTTTGGGCAAGCTCTTGCCTGATTAAGGCTCGCTCCACCAGCGGCTCACGAATCTCTAGGCCCAGGAAATTCCACTCAGTCATCTGCGGTGCCATCTCACGGATAAAATCTCCCTTGCCGCAGCCAATATCGACATGCAGCGGCAGGTGCGGATTGGCAAACACCTCAGCCCAGTTGGGCGCACCAGCTGGAAGCGCATACTTACTGCTCAGCGGATTGACATGCTGACGCACACGGCGAATAGGCGGCATAGAGACAAACTTCTTGGCAACAACCCGGACAAAAAACGCCCGTCAATCAGCCTACCTTATTGCCATCAGCCAACCCAATGTCATCAGCCAATCCAACGTTAGTCAAATACGGAATCTCATCGCCCCGCTTCGGCCAGCTCTGCCAGATAAAGCGCATCACAAACGGCGACGAAACCGCGATTAACACCAGCCCTACCCACCAAGACGCCTGAAAGTCTGTTACCGTCAGCGGCTGTTCACTGCTTGTCACCTTCGAGAGTCCGTCTAACCCCACGGCGGCAACGTTATTCAGCGCATGGCAGCCAATCGGTACCCATAGGCTGCGCGATCGCACATATAGCAATCCCATCACCAGGCCAAACAACGTCAGACCCAGCGGATTATTCACATGTAACAAGCCGAACAGCATCGAAGAGGCCACCAACCCCCAGCGTAGTCCCCACTTCGCACTCCAGCGCTGCAGCAAAATTCCTCGAAACACCAGTTCTTCAACAAACGGTGCGTACAGCAGCAGCAAAAACAGCATCAGAGCGTCATAGAGCTGCGGATAGCTGCTATTGCCGCCGCCAAGCATAATGTTGCTTTCTAGCATCTTGGCTGCATAGCTCGGAAAGCTCAAAGACAAAAAATAAACAACAACGGAAAAGCTGCCCAAAGAAAAAATCAGCAAACTCGCAATCAGCAGTCCTACAGACGGCAACGAAATATGAGGCAACTGCCGGCTGACGCGCCCAAACAGATAGCGCAGGTTCACCCCCCGCGTGCGGCCAACAAACAAAATGATGCCTGCCAGCACCGTCCAAACCGCAATCGATAAAATCGGCATCGAAATGGGATCGTCTTCCAACCTTGGCAGCAGCGACGCCTCTCCCAAAATCCCATATGCTAGCCCTAGCACAACGCTCGCAATCAGATAGGTTCCTAGCACCAAATAGCGACTCTGAAGCGTTAAAAAGGGGTTGGGCAGATTTGGCCTATCCATGGGCAACCATTAGCTTTTGTATCCTCTGCGACATCTCATGCGACATCTCACGGCGATGTCTTACTGGCCTTACATTACTTAATTATAGGGAGCTTTATCCGTTAGCTAGCCGCTGCCCGTCAGCAAAGCCGCTAGCCGCACTAACTATAGGGATCAAATCGCTTGCCAAAGTGCCACATCTTGGTTGAATACCCCTGCAAAGTTGCTAGAGTATCTGGGTGATCATGCCTTGGCTCCGTCTTCTACACCAACCCACCCAAGCTCCTTAACAGTGTCGCTTCCCCCCAAGTCTGACAGCCCCTTGCCGACCCCGTCGCCGGTGCCTAATCGCCAGCGCTCTTTTCCTTGGTTTTGGTTGGGAATTTTCACCGGTACCGTATTGAGCGCGGCCGGTCTGGGGCTAGCAGCCTGGGCCTGGATTTTTATTCACGACGATCTCTCACCGCTGATTTCTAGCACGCTGAGCGACTCACTGGATCGCCCTGTGGACTTAGGCGATGTGGAAAAAGTGACGCTCAGCAGTATTCAAATCGGCCCTTCCCAGATGGGCGCATCAGACGCGGATCCGACGACACTTAGCGTTGAGAGCGCCATTGTAGAATTCGATCTCATCAAGACGCTGTTGACCTCCCGGCTAGGGCTCGATCTGACAGTGGTGGGTGCAGACGGTTACCTGGAGCAGGACGAGGAAAAAGGCTGGCTGAATTTTGAAGGGCCAGAGCCGCAGGAAGAGCGAGATCAGCGGTTTGAGGTTCGTTTAGATGATATTCGTCTGCGCGACTCTCAGATTACGCTGGTGCCGTTACCTGCTGAAAATCAGGCCCCCCGGCCGATTCTGCTCGAACAGCTAGGCGGTCGAGTTGACTTTGACGATATTACCGTGGCGGGTGAAGAGGCCCGCCGTACGCGATTTGAGGTGCAAGGTAATCCGGCAGCGGGCGGTGAGCTGACAGTT
>JBAUIB010000006.1:0-1517 GCA_049680585.1 Phormidesmis sp. | reverse complement strand
GCAGGGTTTGCTTACTTAGCAGCCAGCCGCAGCTAGAGCCCTGCCAGTTCGCGGTATAGCGCTCGTAGGTAAGCGGTGTGGCCACATCGACATGCTCAATATCTGCCTTAATGCCAGGGTAAATTTTCTCTAGCTGATCAATCAAAATGCCAGCTTCTTGAATCTGCTCGGCATTGTAAATAGCGCGTCCATAAATGCGTTGCCAGTATTGATAGGAGGTGGTCATCATCACGATGACAACAGACTTGCCAGCAGGTGCTAGGGAGGGATCAAAACAGTAATGCTTGATGCTGATTTCGTAGCGGTTTTCACCTGCGATCGCAACTGGCTCTTCCAATAAGTAAGTCATCCAGTGAGGCTGTCGGGAAAAATCTCGGTTAACTCCCAACGAAACCTGTAGCTGAGAATGCACCGGCAAATGACCGTCATACATGCGCTTTTGGCAAGGCGTAAGGTATCTCCCTTTCAGCAGGCTAAAAAGTGTACTGCGCCCATCGCCGGCAGAAATCACGCGCTTGGCGAAGTGTCTTTCATTGTTGTACAGCTGTACGCCAGTGGCGCGGTCTTGCTCTACTAAGATCTGTTCTACTTGAGCGCTGTAGTGAACCTTACCTCCCAGCGCTAAATAACGCTGCTCAAGGTCGCGGGCAAACGCCAGAGAGCCTCCCACTGGAAACCCTGCGTTTTGGTTATGCATATAGGCCAGCAATGACATGCCGACAATAGCGGGAATGCTCGGCCAAGCAAACATTTGAGGAATCGCTCTGCGCAGAAAAGGATCCTTTAATCGATTGGCAAAGTCTTGCACAGAAACCATTCCCCATCGGGCCATAGGTCTGGCAAACGGCAGCACTTCTGTGACTAGGCGAGCCCAATCAGCAGGCGTCATCAGCCCCTTAGGCTTTTGCTGTAGCAAAGCCAAGTCAAAATCGGCGAAGGATCGAATACCCTGACAAAATGCCTGAATCAGTCTTTTATCTCTCGGCGAAAGCGCCACGAGATGAGCTTCGAGCTGATCGGGATCGCTATAAACAATCAACGTTCTACCGTTATCTCCCCGTAGGCGCAGTAGCTCATCATGATGAACAAACGTTCGGTTTTGAATGACACCTAGTTCTTGCCACAGCGAGTAAAAGGGCCGCCCAGGGCTAGAGCCGAATAGGTAGTGAAGGCAGCCATCAAAACGGTAGCCTTTACGCTCCCAGGCAGTACAGAGTCCGCCCGGCTGATCGTGAAGCTCAAAAATCTCAGTGCGGTAGCCATTCATTTGGGCATAGCAGCCCGCAGCCAATCCAGCGATGCCTGCGCCAATGATAATGATACTTGTCAAAGAATCTGTCCTAAAGAAAGCGTTATAGAGAAATATTCACTGGAAAACACTATTGTCGATGGTCGTGCGTCAACAAAACGTGGGATAGGTTGCGAAATCATGCCATGACCAAGGTATGGTGGTCAATCCAGCTCGCTGAGCAGCCGTGTCTCGGCTACGACTATGCTGCCATATCCAGTTGAAGTAG
>JBAUIB010000005.1:0-2587 GCA_049680585.1 Phormidesmis sp. | reverse complement strand
ATGAGGTACTCATGAGCCTTATGTTCTATGCGCTCAGCGAGCGTCTCTAAGGCCAGGTCAGCCGTCTTGATATCAGGGCTGGTTAGGGGCAGGAACTCAGCGCTATAGAAGCGCTTGAACTGTGGGTTAATCGGGTCACAGTCGTAGCCGTAGATGTAGTCGGTTTTGTCTAGTAGCAGGTCTGTCAGGATGCGGGCCGTCGTCGTTTTGCCGACGCCGCCTTTGCCACCGCTTACCCACAGGATGAGCGGCTCAATGGGTTGGGCTTTTGAACTGGTTTCGGGTTCGGGCTGAAGGTTCTGGCTGTGCTTTTCTGGGGCTTGATTCTCTATCGGAGTAGGAGCGTGGTGGCTACTCTTCTGGGATGCTGACTTTTGCTTACTCATAGGTCTGTCTTCATCTCAATGGGTTGACCATGACCGTCGGGATAGCGGATGAGATTGTCGTCAGATTGCAGTCTGCTTTTCCCCAGCTTTCTGGGCAGTTGCTGCACCGATTGGGTGGCTTGTTTTTCGACTGACGGTTCTGGTAGATGCCGCTCTGCTTTGGCTGTCTTATTCTGGCTAACCCTGTCCTTCTTGGCTTCATTCAGGTACTGACGCAGAGTTGGTTTTGTGAGCGAGATGCCGTCTTCTTTGAGGACAACTATCAAGTCATCGTAGCTGTAGCCATTTTCGAGTAGATAGATGAGCTGATGCACATTCTCTGCGACTAGCTCTTTAGTAGTTAATATCGTCTTTTTCTTGGCTGGAAGTTGTTCTAACTTCTGAGCAAAACGGTCTGCAAATTCTCGGGTGATGGTGGGTCGTTTGGCCTGCTTTTTGGACATAGTTCCATCCTGCAACTGATGCATTCTGTATGACGGTTGAGCGCCTCTTTGAGCGGGGGCCATTCATTCAGGTGCAATAGAGTTTTGAGGTCTTTGCTTCACTCCTCAGCTTCTCTTGCCCCAGCTCAGCTATGGTTTCAGCCGCCACGTCCCATTCCGCTGCCATCCCTGACGCAGCTCTCGGCGGACAGGAGAGAAGATGCACCCACTGAACGTTCTTAAATCCGTCTGTTGTTTTTTGTATATTTGAGTTGCGATTAAAAGCGCTTCTGATAGCTTGTGGAGAAGGACGTCTAACGTGTTGCCCGATAGCCACTCTTATAGCAAGCTAACAAAGTATTGTTCAACAATGAGTAACACTTCTTCTTATGCCATTGCGAAAGTGGGTAGGCGCTTCAAGACAAGCGGACAAATAGCGGCCTGCGACCAACATAACTGTCGCAGCCGAGAAACACTCAACGCCGACATCAATAAGTCAGCCCATAACAAGCATTTTGTGGGAGATAACGATCAGCCTCTGTTTGAATTGGTGCGTAATAGAATCGGTGACAATGGCGGTAAAAAGATTAGGACGAGCGCTGACCCAAGACAGTCAGCAGTCTTAGCGTTCGAGATGATGCTAAGTGCGTCGCCCGAATACTTCAGACCTGACACGCCCAGTGAAGCGGGAGAGTGGGATCTAAAGAAGCTAGAGGCATGGGAAGCGCTAAGCGCACAGTGGTTGAAAGAACGCTACGGCGACAATATTGTTCGGGCGACATTTCACCGCGATGAAGCAACGCCACATATTCATGCAGTGATCGTGCCGCTGAATGAAAAAGGGCATATCAATGCCAAGGAATACATCGGTGGCAGGGCGAATCTAGTGGCACTGCAAGACAGCTATGCGGCGGCGATGAAACCGTTAGGGCTATCGCGTGGCATTCGGGGTAGCCGGGTGCGCTACGAGCAGGTGAAAGAATTCTACAAAAGCGTTAAACAAATTGAAAGCTTAGCGCTACCCATAGACAAATTGAAAGCGCTGGCTGTAGACCGGCAGCGGCAGGTGCAAAAGCGTGATGAGTTTGAGCAAACAGCGTTAGTGCTATCTGAAGAAAACTTTCAGATGAAGGCACAGATAGCCGTGCTGCAAGGTCAAGTCAGTCGGTTACAAAAGCTTGTCGATAGAAGTGGTGAACTAAGAGTGATTTCGCTGCCTGAAGTGGCGCTGAAGCTGGGTATGCAACCAAGTGAGTTTGATGTCAATCGTTGGTCAAGTTCGAATCACTCTATTGTGATCTCGGGGCCGCAGTTTAGGGCTGCCGGTGAAAGTGACAAAGGCCAGGGTGCTATCGATCTGGTGATGCGCGTGAAAGACTGTAGCTTCGGCGAGTCTTTAGTGTGGCTAGAGCGTCAGCTAGGAACAGGCGCAGCCCGAGCAGCGGCTGTTGCAGAAGTTGAGGCTGCCGTTGCTGAAGTGGAAGCGACTCAGTTTATACCGCCAGTGCAGTCAGAAGCGCGATGGCCAGCGGTACGAGATCGCCTACTAAAGCAAACGTATTTGCCTTCCCCGCTGATCGACCAGCTGTATACAGAGGGGCTGCTGTATGCCGATGCTCAGGGTCATGCCGTGTTTATTGAACGTGATACAGCGGGCGCGATAGCCGGTGCGATTCAGCGTGATGCAACGGGCCAGTATCAGCGGTTAGAAAGGAGCGATGAAACCGCTGCCTTCTATGTCGTGATGCCTGACAATCAGCCGATGCAAAAGCCTGACCG
>JBAUIB010000004.1:0-34933 GCA_049680585.1 Phormidesmis sp. | reverse complement strand
ACGCTGGGTGGGTGCTGGAAGACTTTTTTCGCAATCCCATCTCAAATTTAGGAAGTATCCTGCTCAGCGCTTTGGTTTTCATCGTAGGCGGTGGCAGCGGTTTGGTATTTGTCTCCATGCCGTATGTCTTCTCTAACTTCTACGTTCGCGCTTGGGCTAGAATCCGTAGCGCCTTTGGTAAGCAGTACAGCGAGCAGCAGAGCTGGGCGATTACAGGGATAACGATTGCTTTGTGCAGCGTGCTCTTTGTCGGTGTGCAGACTCAGCCGCAGGTACAAGCTTTTGAGCTGCTACAGGCCAATCAGGTAGATGACGCACCAGCCATGAGCGCTGAGCAGCTAGTAGCCCAGCGGCGATCGCAGCTCGATAACGCCGCGACTATCCGCTCAGGGCTGACAAACGCCTACCTCTATCGCTACCGCTATCTCAGCTCTTGGTCGCAACGCAACGCGCTCAAGGAGCTGTATCGAAACACTTTGCAGCTGCAGGAAGCAGGCGCACAGTTTTTTCAGACGATTCACAATGGGCTCCTGTCACCCTTTTTATATCGAGGGGACCAGAGCGATGTAGAACGGGCGAGCGAACTATACGCGCAGGTGTTTGATCAGCCGATTCAAAAAGCAGAGCGCTCAGCTATTCGCACGGCCTTGCAAGCGACCGCTAATCGAGATGAAACGAGTGCTGGCGTGCTCGATCTTGACCAAGAAATTGTGTATCTAGACAAGCAGTCGGTCACCATTACGGAGCAAGGCGACTGGGCGACGGTAGAAATTCATGAGCAGTATCAAAACCCGACCTTTCTAGATCAAGAGATCTTCTATTCTTTTTCTCTGCCTGAGAGCGCGGCGATTACGGGCCTATGGCTGGGTAATGCGGCTAATCCCAAGCTGTTTCCCTTTGTCGTTTCACCGCGCGGTGCGGCCCAACAGGTGTACAACGGCGAAGTCGAGCGCGGTCAGATTCAGCAAGCGGTTGATCCCGCGCTGTTAGAGCAGGTGGGGCCGAGGCAGTACCGACTGCGCGTCTATCCGATTCCAGCGGCTATTCCAGCAGGGCGCGATCGCACTCCCCCAAACCCATCAGCAGAACAGCCAGCCGATAATCCAGAACCCGGTCCCGGCGAACTCCACCTCTGGATGACCTATCAGGTGATCCAGCAAAACGGCGAGTGGCCACTGCCTCAGCTCACTGAAAAACGGAGCATTTATTGGACGGATGAGACCACGCATCTGCGCGGAGATCGTCAGGTAACACTGGCCAATGGCGAATGGTTTGAGGCGTCAGTACCTGCCAAACGTAAGGCAAAAGCGCAGGCTCACAGCTTAGGACTGGCAGAAGGCTATCAGGTTAGCGCAACGCCCTTGACAGCGAAAAACCAGCAGCTCCCGACCGGTAAACAGTTTGCAATTGTAATCGACAGTTCGTACAGCATGGGCCAGCATACAGACGCGCTGAAGCGATCGCTCGATCAGCTAAAGTCGATTGACAGTGACAACACGCTCGACTTTTATTTGCCGATTGCCGGTCCTTTGCCAGAATCAGCAAATGCCTCTGCACAATCTCTCGATCTAACGGCTGTTGATCCTGCCAAAATTCTGTTCTATGGCAGTTTGCAGCCCGCTGATATGCTTCAGCAGTTTGCTACGCAGCGGGGTGATAAAGCCTACGACGCGGTGCTGCTGCTAACCGACGAGGGCAGCTATGAACTCGCCGAAGAGACGGCTCTACCTGACATCGACGAGCCGCTGTGGATTGTCCATGTGAATGGCAAAGTCCCGTCAGCTTATGAAGATGCGCTGTTGCAGCAGCTACAGGTAAGCAAAGGCGGCGTAGAAACAGATGTGACAGCTGCGCTGCAAAGAATCGCCCTGGCTGCGACTGAGACGACGGCGCTGGATGGTTACATCTGGGATGTGGAGAATATCTCTGAAGCCGATCAGCTCTCTAGCGATACGACCGCTGCTGAACCAGATTCTTGGGAAGCGATCGCCGTCCGGCAGCTCATCGCTCAGCAGGCCCGCACGCTAGATGTTACGCAGGTGGCAGCGCTAGATGAGGTGCACGCGATCGCCCAACGCACGGGCATTGTCACACCTTACTCTTCAATGCTGGTTCTGGTAGACGAACGACAAAAAGAACTGCTCAAAGAAGCTGAAGCCGCTGAAGATCGCTTCGAGCGGGAAGTGGAAGATGGCGAAGATGCGCTGACTCAGCCGGGCAATCCGCTGACTGCGTCGGTACCAGAGCCGGGTCAAGTATTGGGCTTAATGGTAGGTGCGATCGCCCTCATCTTCCTCAAGCGATCAGGCACTCATAAACAGCGAATCGACAGATAGGCGACTCTCCAGCGGATGGCCAGCGGATGGGAATACTGTGGGGCAAATGATGCTAGCCCGCTGAGAGTTGACCGCAATGATTAAGACCTCAACGATTAACCAGTTTTCCTGGAAATCTCTGTCTGTTCACGTCTCTATTCGCATCGCCGTCCTCACGTTGGCAACTTTGCCTCTACTCGTCACAGATGCGGCGCAAGCAGATCCCTGCACCTATCGATGTGCGTCAAATCAAATTCGATTTATCCCTGGTCAGCCGATTACCATTGAATTTGTCAACAAAACAACCGGTATGATCAATCTAGAGCGGGTGCTCGATATTGATCTGCATTGGCTGAGGCCACAGAGCGACTTTACCATTCAAACCTTGGTTGGGGTGGATGATGACATGTCGCTTGTGTTTTGGGATGAGAACAATCGCGCGGTAGATGCCATTCTCCACCGGCCAGATGCCCAGACATTGCAAATTGAGCTTTTGCCAAGCGGTGCTGAGGGCGATCGCGCCGTTCATGTGGCAAACGACGGGCGAGTACTGGTGTATTAAATAGAGATATCTCCTATTATTAGATCAAATGATCTATAGCGCTGCGACGTTTCAAACGCTCGACTCAGCGCTATAGTGCTTTGAGCGATTACTTGCCCCGCCCGTGTCCGATCTGCCTATCTCCAAACCCGAACAGGCCCAAACCAAACAGGATCAAGCTGAACAGGCCACCTTACCCCAGCTCATCGCTCCGCCACAGGTTCCCCCCCAGCGATGGCAAATTTTTCCTGCGCAAAAAGCCCAGGCAAAGCAGATTGCCCAGGCCACAGCCCTTTCTCCACTCCTCGCTCAAGTCCTGATTAACCGAGGCACTTACACCCCTGAGCAGGCTTGGGAATTTTTAGATCCTGAAACGCTGCTGCTGCCGTCTCCTTTGGATGAATTTCCAGATCTGGCAGACAGCCTGGACCTGCTGGTAGAAGCAATTGACGGCCAGCAGAAAATTTTGATTTGCGGTGATTATGACGCCGATGGGATGACCAGCACGGCGCTGTTGATGCGATCGCTCCGCTACCTGGGCGCTCAGGTTGACTACGCCATCCCCAGCCGCATGGATGAAGGCTACGGCATCAATCAGCGCATTGTCGAAGACTTTCACGCGGCGGGCGGCACTATTATTCTCACTGTAGACAATGGCATCGCCGCCTACGATCCCATCGCCAGAGCCCGAGAGCTAGGGCTGATAGTCATCCTCACCGATCACCACGCAGTTCCAGAAAAGCTGCCCCCCGCTAACACCATTCTCAATCCTCAGCTCATCCGCGAAGCGTCGCCCTACAGAGGCGTGGCGGGCGTTGGCGTCGCCTACATCTTGGCCGTATGTCTCGCCCAGCGCATGGATAAAACGCAGGATCTCACGGCCACCCTACTGGCGCTATTTACGCTGGGAACGATTGCTGACCTCGCACCGTTGATAGGTGTAAATCGCCGCTGGGTAAAACGCGGCCTCAAGCTACTGCCCAAATCGCGCATTCCCGGTGTGCAGGCACTGATCGAGGTGGCTGGGCTCAGTGAAGAAACCGCGCTCAGGCCGGATGCGATTGGCTTTCGGCTCGGCCCCCGGATCAATGCGGTCGGTCGCATCGCCGATCCACAAATTGTGATCGATTTGCTCACGACCGACGATATTGGGGTGGCCTTGCAGCGGGCGATGCAGTGCGAAGAAGCGAATAAGCTGCGCCGCCAAATGTGCGAAATCATCGAACAGCAAGCGGTGGAATGGTGTGAGGAGCAGCAAGAAAAAGGCTTGCTAGATTTGCAAAAGGAGCGGGTGCTGGTCGTGGTGCAGCCCGAATGGCATCACGGGGTGATTGGCATTGTGGCCTCCCGGCTGGTGGAGCGCTACGGCGTACCGGTTTTCATCGGCACCTACGAAGACAAAGCCCAAAAGGAAATTCGCGGTTCGGCTCGCAGCATTCCAGAATTCAATGTGTTTGAGGCACTGCAATTTTGCGATGATCTATTCGATAAATACGGCGGACATCGTGCGGCGGGCGGGTTTTCTTTTCAGGCGAACAAGCTACGCCAAGTTAAATCTCGGCTGAGTAATTTTGCCTGTAAGCACTTGCAGCCAGAGCATCTCAAGCCTTTGGTGATAGCGGATGTGCAAGCTCAGCTAGCCGATGTCGATATCGAACTGTACCGGCAGATTGATCAAATTCATCCCTGCGGGATTGAAAATCCAGATCCGGTGTTCTGGACTGCTAATGCGGTTGTGGTCGAGCAAAAGGTGATTGGCAAAACGGGCGATCACCTGAAGCTAACGCTGGCTCATACGCCGCTGGATGCGCATTTGGATTCGCACCTTGATGCTGAGTCAGCGCAGAGTAAACAAGCGCATACCCAAAAAACGGTGATCAAGGCGATCGCTTGGCGGTGGGGCACCTACTATCCGCTGCCGAGAGAACTCGACATTGCCTACAAACTTCGGCTCAACGAGTGGCAGGGGCGACGCAGCGTAGAGCTAGAGCTGGTCGGCGTCCGCCCGGCCACCCCAGTCAGCCACGGCGAGGGCGGCATTCGCGCCTGGTCAGCCAAAGAAATGGCCAAAGAGATGGCGACCCCAGCAGTGCCTGAAGCGGTCACTACTTCTCAGCGCCAGCTATGGCCTAGCGATCTGTCAGAACCAAAGACGCATCAGGAACACTCGGACAGCGCGATCTCGTTTAAGGTCAGCGCTCAGGCTCCCCCTAAGGTACCGGCTGCAATGGCACCGGCTTCAACGGTAGCGTCTTCAGTAGCCTCATCAGTGCCCGCTTTACCACAGCCCCCTTACTCATCAAATTCCCCATCAAACCCTTCACCTGATTTGCTGCCTAGCCAGTTTCCACCACCCGCAGAGAGCGATCTTGAAGCCGTTGGCTCGCTGCATGTGGAGTTCTATCACAGCAAGCGGCGCTACAAAGCGACCTTAGAAAAAGAGGGCGGCGATCGCCAGCTCAGCATCCAAAATCCAGAAAATCATTTGCTAGTGGTGCAGATGAGTGAGCGTAAAGGCTTCTTGTATCTGCCCCAGCAAGCTCCTCAGGTCGTGGACATTGCCGATACGAAGTACTTCAACCTGATTCGAGCCGGACTCAGCGCCCTAGAGGTGAAGCAAAAAACGCAGCTGCTGATTAAAAAAGACGAACTGCTCGCTGAAAAAGACGGTCAAATTACCACCATGAAGGCTCAAATAGCGCTTTTAGAAGAGAAAATTACGCAGCTATCCGCCGAGCAGCAGCAGCAGTTTGCCGATCTCAAGCGCGAATGGCAGGTGCAAGAAAGCACGATTCAAGGCCAAGAAGCCCATGTAGAAGAGCTCATGGAGCAGCTACAGGTTCCGGTAAGCCCCCCGCTGCCGAACGTGGCCGATCTCAAGCAGCAGATTCGTACTGCCATTGGCGATAGCGTTTGGTTTTGCCTGCAGCCGGCCAGCCAAAAAGACCTCCAGGCCGCCTATAAGAACTATCAGCTCATTCATACTGACGGACCTGATGCCCCTATCGCAGACTACTCTGAGGCCGGGATTCGCCTTAGCTTTGCCGTCGAGCGCGAGGTGCTCACTCCCTTTTTCAAAGATTTGGCTGAATTTGCGCTTGATCAAGGAAAAATGGAGGTGGGAGCGATCGCCCTAAAGCCAACGGTTCAGTACAGATTGGAAATGATGCCGCCTTTGCTAGCAAATCAGTGGCGCTCGTTTGGAGCGGACGCGCTGAGCGGGCGATCACGCCCTGAAGGCGGTATTCAGCTGGTTAAAGTGAACGCCCCACCAGCGGTATCTAGCAGCGATCGCGCCCTGATCGCTCAATTTTTTGCTCAATGGGCGCATCCGATGGCCGCTTGCTTCAGCGCGAAAAGCCGCCAGGCAGCTGCCAGTCTTGATCAAATTAGTCAACTACGCAATATTGCAGCGCATAGAGAACGCTTTCTCTACCGTTGGCACTATGAACTGCTGCATCAGCTGATTGCAGGCAAGGCCGGAAAAGGGGGCCTGCTGAGGCAAATTTTTTCGTAGCGCCTCCCGGTGGATAAAAACTGTGGAAAACATCCTGATCTGCCCAAGATGTTCTGGCTTAAGCCGTACGTATTCTTGCTTGAGTACTCTATAATTCCCTATAGGTGCGCATTCGCTGAAGAAAATCCGATCATTGCATAATTTCTAGAGGAGTGAGTTTTCCCTCTAGGCAGCTAAATATTCGACAGTTTTCCACAGCTTTTTCCACAGTTTCTTCTATAGTTTTCCAGCTGGGCCTGCCTCTCAATTAAAGGCCCCCTCCAAAAGCAACCCTCCACTCGACTTGGCTATGGATTGGCCCTTTACCCTCGACCCTTCGGCGGCAGAAAACTACGCGGAAAAAGCGCCCGGAGAAAGCGCCTCGAAGGCAGTATTTTTAGACACCGACAGTGAAAGTGATTTTGCAAAATCACCTGAGGACGCTTTTGTGCAAAAAATGCGCACCTACGAGCAGCGAGTCAAAGAAAATCCAGAAAGCTTCAGAGACTGGAGTCGCTTGAGCTATTTTCTGGCATGCTCGGGGCGATATCGTGAAGCCGCCAATGCTTACGCCCGTACCCTTGGTATCAAACCGGACGCACCACGGATTTTGTGCAACTATGGCACCGTTTTAGAGCGACTAGGATACTATGGTGAGGCTGTTGAAAGTTACAGTCGAGCACTGGTAGTTTCCCCCCGCTACTTTAAAGCTATGTACGGTAAAAGCAAAAATCTGTACCGCCTCGCTCAGTTCACAGAGGCGCTAGAGAGTTACGACCAAGCCTTGAGCGTGCGTACCGATGCCTATGAGCTTTGGTACGGGCGCGGCAAAGTTCTCACGAAGCTAGGACGACTCGATGAGGCCGTTAGCAGCCTGAAAAAGTCGCTCAGGCTCAATCCTCATGTGGCTAAGGTATGGGCCAGCTTGGGTCAGGCGCTGATGTATCAGCAAAAGAATGCTGATGCCATTCAGCAGTTTGACAGGGCCTTGGCACTTTCTCCTGAAGATGCGCTTAGCTGGACCTATAAAGGCTTTTTGTACAAGCGCATGGGCCGCTACGAAGACGCGCTAGATAGCTTTGATCGCGCGTTGGAGATAGAGCCAACGGCGGCTCGCTCATGGCAGCATCGGGGCCTAGCGCTGATGAATATGCGCCGCTATCAGGATGCGCACGATAGCTTTCGGTGTGCGCTGAAGTTTCAGGCGTATGATCACCGAAGCTGGCTGAGTTTGGCCTGGTCACTTGAGAAAATAGGTGACTATCAGCAGGCGATAGAAGCGTATAACAAGTCGCTCTCTATTGAGCCAGATCAGTCGTTTGCCTTTTACCGACAGGCGCGCTGCTATGCGATTTTGCGCAATTCCGGGTCGGCGATGGAGTATTTAAGACGAGCGATCGCCCTTCATCCAGACGACTACCTCCAGCGCGCGATGAACGATCCGGTGCTGCGGATGGTGCGTACTAAGGCCCTGCTGCCGGATGTACCCAATTCACCTCCTGCGCTCAGCGTGAGCTAGCATGGCGACGAACCCGGTGCGCTACCACGTCCGGATTTGCCGTCTCCCGAAAAAGTAGACAAGTCTACTGACGAATTCTCACCACTTTTGAGCGCGCCACAAGCGCAAAGCCTCTTCGCAAGCTGCTGATCGATGATCTGTAAGTTGATCGATAGCACTTAACAACTTAGCGTCAACGGTGACGAAGATACGACGCTTTTGGGAGTCATGGGTTATGGCTTACATCAATAGAATTTTCCTGACTGAAAGCTTTAATACGATCACTCCCACGAGCCACAGACTATTCGAAAGCCGGTGTTGTCAGATTTGAAGGAAGGTTCGTTGCTAAAGCGAAAGGCTGAGCGGCAAGCATCCATTTGGCTGCGCCAGGCACCCCCTCGCACTACTCTCCTAGAAGAATCACCGCCTTCAATCCAAGCACTGCCATCGCTGGGAGCATCCTGGTAACTGTCATGCCAGTAGTCTAGACACCATTCAAGCACGTTGCCGTGCATATCATATAGCCCAAATTCATTCGCGAGAAAGCTTCCTACCTCTACTGTTTGAGCTCGAAATTCAGATTGCGAAATAGAGCCATCAGGCGAAGTTGGTTGGTAGTTTGCTAAGTCAGGAGTTAAGTTAGCGCCGAAGTAAAATGGCGTAGTCGTCCCTGCACGACAAGCGTATTCCCATTCAGCTTCACTTGGTAAGCGATATTCCCTGCCTCTACGTTCTGAAAGGCGCTTACAGAATTCGACTGCATCATTCCAAGACACATTTTCTACAGGTAAGTTATCTCCCTGCCATCTTGACGGAGAATCTTCTAATCCGAAAATGGCCTTCCACTGCGCTTGGGTAACTTGATATCTACCTATCAGGAATGAGCTAACGGCAACCTTGTGCGGATTCCTTTCTTCTTCGTAACGGCTGCTTTCTGAGCCCATCCAGTAATCACCGTCAGGAATCGGTATCAAATCGAGTGTCGTGTTGTTGTCTAACTTCTCGACACGAATATTGGACGATACAAGGGATCTTCCTAACAAAACGGCACTTATACCCCCACCTGCGAGACCTAGAATCTGAATCGCTTTACGACGACTCATTCCACGAGAGAAGAAATAGGGCATTGTAGGTTTTGCACCTGATGAGGCAGGTTGCTGAGTAGTGCCTCTTTCCAAGGGTAGCTCTTTCTTATTCTTTTCCTGACTAACAGATGTGTTACCGGAAGCGTTGGGCTGATGAGTTTTATTGGTTGCCGAGCTCTGTTTTATTTGGCTTGATGGGGTCAGCAGAGAATCTATCTCAGCAGGATATCTAGAAGTTTGTTGGAGTTTCGCTATGGACGCTGGTGGCTCCGAAGCATCTTTTTGTGAGAGGCGTTCTATTCCTTCTACAGCGGCGAAGCCGATCACTAATCCAGTGAATAGGGATAGCTGTGCTTTCTAGATCATTGTGATCGCCATCTATAGGCATTAAGTAATCACACTGGTTGTGACGAATTCCGTGACCAGCGAAGAAGAACCAAAGATTATCGCCATCTCCCGAGAAAGGGGCCTCGAAGCGTTTTTTGAAGAACCGCCTTAAAGTAGTGTAGGTAGGACGAGAGTCAAGGTCAGGGCCGTAGTCCTGGGGAATAGAAGCGCTGTTATCCGTAAAGTGATAGCCTTGCCGAAAATCTAGTTCCCCACTAAAGAAATAGCGCATTTCATTGGCGTCCTGCATAGCATAATTGAGCCTCTGCAGATAGCGGTAATTGTTGATACCAATGGTAATTCCTAAGTTCTTGGTCATAGCTAACGTCAACCAAGTGCAAACATCTCAATTTTGTCGGTTTACTGGAGAAATAGCAATAATTACGGCCATTAACATCTTCAACCCCCTATTTGTTACGAAGGTCGCACAAATTTCAGCGTAATGCCGCCTTTACTACCGAGCTTTCCACCATTGCCAATCAGACTGACTTTGCCTTCGGCGTTGATTTCCACCGATAGCTCGACTTCGTTAAGCTGCAAGCCACCTCGAGTGCTGGCCTCGTCAAACAGATCGTGAACAATCGCGATCATCGTTTGCATCTGTTCTTTTACTTTGTTGGCGGGGATGGGGAGGCGATCGCGTCTAACCACCCGCTTCTCTGGCTCCATCACCCGACGCGGCGGACCAAACCCACCCCCGACATCACCGCCCGATCTGCGCCCTTCAATCTCAACTTCTGCTTCTATTACCGTTTCTGTCTCTGCGACAATCCAAAGCGTTTTGTCCTCGGGCGTTGTATCAATCATCAAATGGCCTCACACAATATTTTCTTCAAACCGCACCCGTTTGCGTATTTGCCAGCGTCCTTTGCCAAAAACAGTTGACGTCTCTAAAACAACACTGATACGCTAACTTGTATGGCTGTTGCGCCCTAGCAATAGCTGACCACCCAAAAATTTAGCAAAAACGCAGACGATGATTGGTGGAACAATCACCGCCCGCTAGCCCCCTCGCTGCACAACCAGCCAGGCGGTTATGACAATGATCATAGCCACCCTGACTTTTGGCAAGTTGGGGTGGCTAAGTTTTTGGGTTTCTTCCCACATACATCTCAAGCAGAGACCGAAGAAACCATGAAAACGACAATTTATTTGGCCAGTGAATCGTTGGCCAGGGATCTGCCTGCTATAGTCCGGGCTTCGACTCCGCTCAGCCCTCGGGCCAGTTTACATAGTTCCCGCTCCGATCCGCTTGGATCTCTCGCCTCTCGCCCGTGGCCTGAGCGGAGTCGTTCGCAAAGCGTTTCCGAAGGAATTAGGCCAACTTCCCCTGAATGCCCCACTCAACAAGAAGAATTACGTCACATTTTGCTGGGCAGCCCCGGTGCGGTGCAGCAGACAATCTATCTGTTGCATTCGCTGCACTATAGACAGCTTCTACAGACGGCTACTTTTTCTCCCCATGCCGAGCAAGCTGAGCAATAGGGCCGTGCCGAGCATCCCTGCCCCCAAAGCAAACGCGAGCCACACGCCCACCGGTAGCTCGACGGTCGTCGCATTCAAAAAATTGATCGGGACCAAGGTGGCGTTTTGTACAGAGAAAATGGCGATCGCCACCACCAACATCGCTGGAATCATCGCAACGAGAAACTTCACCATAGTCAAAAAGTGCTTTCCATCAATAAGGTGTACTCCATAGCATCATATCGCCACGCTGTGATCGCGATCCGGATGGCTTGATGGGTCCTGCGTGACTTCTAGATAAATATGCTCTAGCCCCACCCGATGACGAGAGATAGAGTCTACAGTAATGCCAGAAAAGCGCTCTAGCAGCTCAGGGAGTTCTAGCAGTTCAGGCACCCAAAAGGCCAGATCGTTGCCATAGCGGCGCGGCGTGAAGCCGTGGGTGCGGGCGATCGCAATCGCACCCGCTTCATCTGCCGTTTCAATCACCACCACTTCCGCCGCCGGAACGCGCTTTCGCAAGGTTTCTAGCGTGCCTTCGGCCAGCAAGGTGCCCTGCTTGATGATGCCAATGCGATCACACAGCCGCTCGACTTCATCCAGTAGATGCGTAGTCAGCAACACCGTCACCCCCTGCTGCTTGAGCGAGCGAATCAGCTCCCACACCTCATAGCGAGCTTCGATATCCAGTCCGGTAGAGGGCTCATCTAACACCACCAGCTTGGGCTGATGAATGATCGCCGCCGCTAGGCTCAGCCGCCGCTGCATACCGCCACTGAGATCGCCCACGACGCTTTTGGCGCGATCGCTCAAATTCACTGCCGCCAGACAGCTCTGTACCCGCTGGGAAGTCTCTCTCTTATTGAGGCCGTAAATGCGCGCTAAAAAAGCAAGCGTCTCCTGGCAGGTCAGACTCTGATAGAGCAAATTCTGCTGGGGCATCACGCCGACCAGCAGCTTGGTGGCCTCGGACACGGGCTGTCCCTGCAGCAGAATTTCGCCGCTATCGGGCTTAAGCAAGCCACACAACAGATTTAGCGCAGTGGTTTTTCCGGCTCCATTAGGTCCGAGTAGGCCGTAGATTTCACCGGGCGGCAGGTTGAGCGATAGATCATTGAGTGCCTGCCGCTGGCCAAAGCGTTTTGAAAGGCGAGAGATTTTTAGCATGTATCTCCTAAAATTCTACGCCCGCTTGAGCCTTCACACCTTGCGCTTTAAAAGGATGCTTTACTAACGTCATCTCAGTGACCAAATCAGCACGTTCGATCAGCGCTGGCGGCGCACCTCGTCCGGTGAGAATAACATGGCTCATCGCAGACTTTTCGTCTAAGCCAGCCAGTACCTGCTCAACCGAGAGATAGCCCAGCTTGAGGGCGATATTCACCTCATCCAGTAAGACGGTGCGGTAATCGGCGTTGCGAATGTAGGTCAGCGCTTTTTCCCAGGCAGTTTGAGCGGTTTGAATATCGCGATCGCGATCCTGCGTCTCCCAGGTAAAGCCTTCACCCATCGCGTGAAACTTGAGCTGGTCGGGCCAGTGGCTGAGCGCAGCCTTCTCAGCGGGCTCCCAGCTACCCTTGAGAAATTGCACAATTGCAACGTTGAAGCCGTGACCGAGCGATCGCAGCACAATCCCCAGCGCTGCCGTGGTTTTGCCTTTGCCATTGCCTGTATTGACAATAATCAATCCTTTTTCGATCTTGCGATCCGCTAAGCGCTTCTCTTGGACTTCTTTGCGGCGCTCCATTTTGCGTTTGTACTGGGCTTCGCTGAGTCCTGTTTGGGTGGCTTCGTCATCGAGCTGCGTGGCTTGCTGATCGAGCGTATCTGAATCGCTATTGACGGCGTTAGAAGACATCATAAGGGGCAGGTGTGGAAAATCTTACGACTAGAATACTCGCTCAGCTTGGGCAAGTGCGATAATACGGCATGTGCGGCTGCGGTGCAGGCACAGGTAACCTATCCGTTTTTCCCTTTAAAGAGATTTTCAACTAGCATGACCCTCAAGCGCATCGTCCTCTCTATTTTGACGTTTATCGTGGCATTGGAGATGGGCGCATCGCTCATTAGCAGTCTGGGTCAGCCCCAGGTCGGCAATCAGCTCCAGCTATACCAGACCGATCTGCTGGTACAGGCTAGCGAATGGGACGGTAGCGGTCTGCCTGAAAACGAAGTGCAGCAGTTTCGCAACGCGGTTTTTGGCAAAGATGCGCTGGACTCTGCCACTGAGCAATATCAGGAAGTGCGTAAAGACTCGGCGACGGGGCTGGTGCGACTGCAGCAAAAGGCAGATTTAGCCGCCAACAAAGATAGCGCTCAGCAGATCACCGCAACCGCGCGATCGCAGCAGCAGCTGATCGACCAAGTTGATCTGCGACTGGGCATGGTACAGGCGCAGCAAGGTGATGTCGCTAAAGCGATTGAGACCTGGCAAAAGCTGGCTCAGCGAACTGGTAGAGGCACCGACAAGAGCACGCTGGTCGCCTCGACGCTGATAGAGCTTTGGCAAGATCCTCCTGTGGTCCGTCTAGAGAGTGAAGCCATCATCAACGATAATCTGCGCGGCTGGTTTCGCTATAGTGCCTTAGAGCGCCTATACACCCTCAAGGAAAAACCGACCCTGCTCAGCGAACTCAGAGAAACGGAGAGAAATACGGCTGAGCAGACATTGATTCAACTCAGCGTAGTCGGAATATTACCTTCCTTAGGCGGATTGCTGGGCACAGCGGGCCTGATTGCGCTGGTCGGTCAGCGGATGCTCAAGGGCAAAGAATCGATTTTGGCAGTGCCTGAGCGCCAGTGGGAAGTGCCTTGGAACTGGGAAGTCATCTGGCAGGTGGTGGTGGGCGGCTTCTTGTTTGTTGGGCAGATTGTGCTGCCGCTGATGCTTCAGCTCGGGCTGGCAGCGCAATCATCTCTGCTGGTGCCGGAGGTGGCGGCGGTAGGTTCTGACTGGCTGGGATTTGGCTGGCTGGGATTCGGTTGGCTAGGCTTCGGCTGGCTAGAAGCGCTGACGAGCCGAGGCAAGGCGCTGTACTCGCTGGTGTTTTACCTACTGATGGCAGCGAGTACGCTAGGGGTGCTGTACTGGTCTATTAAAGAGTATTTGCCGCTTCCTAAGGACTGGTTTCGCCTGCAGCTTTCGGGAAAATGGCCGCTGTGGGGCTGGGGTAGCTACCTGGTGGCACTGCCGCTCATGCTGGGAATTTCACTGCTCAATCAGCAGATCTGGCAGGGGCAAGGCGGCAACAATCCAATTTTGCAGCTAGTGCTAGAGGAGCGTGATCCGGTAGCGCTGGGTATGTTTTTTTTCACGGCAGCAGTGGCAGCACCTGTCTTTGAAGAAATTCTCTTTCGAGGATTTTTACTGCCCTCACTGACGCGCTACATGCCGATATGGGGGGCGATTGGGCTGAGTAGCCTGATTTTCTCAGCGGCGCATTTGAGTTTTTCTGAGGTGCTACCGCTGACGGTGCTGGGTGCGGTTTTGGGATTTTCCTATGTGCGATCGCGCAACATCATGTCCTCAATTCTGCTCCACAGCACCTGGAACAGCGTCACCATGCTGGGTCTGTTTTTGCTGGGTAGCGGTGGCGGCGCTTAGTGCGTGATTGACACTCAGCCATTAACCATTATCTTGAGGAGGCCAGCTATCGTCCTCATCAACCGCTTCGCTCTCAGGTCTAGCCGTGGCCGCTGGGGAGGATTTGGGCTCTACTTGAGTCGCGCCTGAAGGCGGCTTGGACGGCGTGGAAAGGGTGGGTGAAGCAGGTGTGGGTGGTGTTGATGACGATGAAGTGGGTGCCGGTGAAGTTGATGTCGAGGTTGAGGCCGATGAAGACGGTGCAGGGTCTGTTTTTGCCTGGCTGGGCGCTGCTGACTGGGGCGTCGCAACCGGTGTTGCGCTCTCAAGCCCTAGCTGCTCACGAGCCTGGTTGAGCAGGTAGGTAATGCCCGTGCGCCCGGTCTCTAGCAGATTTTTACCTGTTTCGACAGTAGGCTGACTCTCTTCACCAACCACGGGTTCGCTGCCTTGCTCATTGACCCAGTTGCGAATGCTTTTACCCGCGCTGATAGAGGTTTCGCTCACCCAGGCCCCGAAGACAAAGACTGAGCAAATCACTAGCCAAATTAGCTGAGCCGTCTCTTTGAGAAGAGTGGCCGTAAGCGTGAGGGCTTCTTGGTAGGTTTTCGCCGTTCCTTCGGCAAATAGAAGGTCCCACAGCTTGGAAGCCTGAATTTGAATACGATCCATAGTTTTATTAGGGTAGTTTGATTTAATGGGGTAGTTTAACAGCAATAAGGTTGTAGCAGATTGACAGGCCGCTGTCAGAGTAGGCAGTTTGCACAGGCTTAGCAGACGCTTAGCAAAGCCCTAACAAAACCGTTAGATGCTCTACTATCAATAGTCTTAAGTTAGCCGCCCCAGACTTTTTGCAAAACGCTCTGTGGGTCAATATCAGCCACCTCTTGGGTACTAGAGGAAATACCCAAAAATCGGGTTTCTTCGCCATCAGCAGGGGGCAGCATTTCGTCAGGATGGTGTTTGCCAAAAAGCGCGAGTGTAAATACTTTTAGCGCAACAGATAGCTGCATGACATAGCTATCGAGCGTGATCACCAGATCAGCGCCAGCGATGATAGCCGACGTCTGGCCGATGTTTTCCGAGGTCGCTATAACGAGCTGCGTATCTTCGCTTTTAAGCGCGTTGATTTGCCCAACGCTGTGCTCGGTTTGCAGCAGCACAATCGGCATTTCAGGTTGCTTATCGCGAAAGTCTTTAATCAGGGTCTGCCAGCTAGCTATCGGGTAGGAAGCCTGTTTGTTGCCATGCCCTTCTGGTCCGGGATACATCAGCACGTAGCCGCTTTTGAGATTCAGGCGATCGCGCAGCGCATTGGCCCAAGCCAGATCTTTTTCTGGAACGTTGATCGTCGGGCTAGGGAATGCCCCATTGATATCAATCGCACTCAGCAAATTAACGTAGTGCTTAGCTTTGTACTGATGTTCACTATCGTCGGAGACAGTCGCCGTGTAGAACCAAGGTGTACTCGTGGAACGATAGGTGATACGAGTTGGCACGCCGCTGAGCCACAGTAGAAGGCCCGTGCCCCATTTGGTATTTGCAGAGAGGGCGACTTCGTACTCGCGATCGCGAATAGTTCCGAGTAAGTTGGCCCAGTCTGACGAGCTATTGGCAGCTGAAAAAGCAAAGGGAATGACAGTCTCGACAATTTTGGAAACTCGGTAGGCGGCGGCTGACTTCGGATCGGCGACGACACCAATTTCAGCGTTGGGATAGGCCGTCTTAATTTTTTCCAAGGCTGGAAAAAACAAAAGCTGCTCACTGATGCCGCCAGGGACTAGGGCCAATATGCGCATGCGGGTTAAAATTGTATGATTTTTATCCGCTCACCATTTTAAGGGACGCCGGCAAGCTTATCGCGATTCCACTGTAAATAAACCCAAAATCGCTACAAACTGTGTCTTGGGCTACCGCCAGGATGCGATGGTCGCTTGGCATGTCAAAATAGCGAGAGCAAAATAGCTCTAAACGATAAACCGCAACCCGCTCAGATAAAGAACGTCAAAACTCAAGAAAAAAGATGCATTTACTTTTGCCAGCGGCTGGCGTGGGGCGGCGGATGGGCAGCGATCGCAATAAGCTGCTGCTGGCCCTGCTCGACAAGCCCATTCTCACCTGGACGCTAGAAGCTGCGATCGCTGCCAGCAGCATTCAGTGGATTGGCATTATCTGCCAGCCAGTCGATAGACCTGACTTTGAGCAGATAGTGGATGAGATCGCCCCTTTGCAAAAGCCAGTTGTCCTTATTCAAGGGGGCGATACTCGTCAAGCCTCGGTGTACAACGGCTTACAAGCGCTACCCGCAGAGGCCACTCACGTTCTGATTCACGACGGCGCTCGCTGTCTGGTGACGCCCGCACTGTTTGAGCGCTGCGTACAGGCCGCACGACAGGCCCCAGGATTTATTGCGGCAGTTCCGGTTAAAGACACCATTAAGCAAGTCGGGGCCGGGAAAGTCATTACCCACACGCCAGATCGCGCTCAGCTCTGGGCTGCGCAGACGCCCCAAGGATTTGAAGTGGACTTGCTCAAGCGCTGTCATGATCGCGGCCAGCAGCAAAACTGGCAGGTGACAGATGATGCGGCCCTCTTGGAAAAATGTGATGTGCCGGTGACGATTGTTGAAGGGGAGGAAACGAATTTGAAGGTGACCACACCCGTGGATCTGGCGATCGCTCAGTTCATTCTTCAGCAGCGCAGCGTTAGCTAAAGCTGTAAAAAGCAGTCCCAAAGAGGAAACTATTAAAAGCAGATACTAAAAACTCCCTCTGCTTCAAGGAGAAGGGCAAAGGGAGTAGAGAACTGTTACTTTATTAGGCAGCTTTAATTAAGACAACCTTGACCTAATCGAAATCTGGGCGAAATTTGGGTAAACCCTTACAGATCGCCGCCTCGAAGCGCCAGTAAAAAGACGACCGCAGGGCCAGCAATCACGACTAGAGCCAGCATCGTAAGCTGCCCAATCAAAACAAAATCGATACTATTTACAAAAGAAAGTGCGCCGTCTAAAAAAGCCATTTATCCTCCGAACAGTTCCAGCCGAACCACATTGAGACATTTTCACTCAAAGCATTGTACCTGTTGGCGGCGGCAGCGATTAAGCTTTGTTTACAAAATTCTAAGTTTCAACAGTCCTTATCCGGTGGCCACTTTGGCGATTCTGGCGATTTTTCATACCCAACCTTCTATCATGAGATATCCCTTAACAATCGCTGACCTATGGCCACCTGGCAGTGCGTAAAAAACTGTGGTGCTTGCTGTCAGCTCGACCCGGCAGATCGCCCGGATCTGGCTGACTACCTTTCACCGACAGAGCTAGCGCTATACCTCAGTATGGTTGGCGATGACGGCTGGTGCACCCACTACGACAAAACAACGCGTGAATGCCGCATTTACGACGAGCGGCCTAACTTTTGCCGGGTACAGCCAGATACCTTTAAGCAGCTATATGGGATCGCACCTGATGAGGTCAACGACTTTGCGATTGAATGCTGTGAGCAACAGATCACGGGTGTCTACGGCAATCGCAGCGAGGAGATGGCGCGTTTTTACCAGGCAATCGACATCGAGAGCGTTGTGATAGATCTTTAGAAAGCTCGACAGATTGCGCTTATGGGCAGCTTTGCAGATAATGAAAAAAATATGAACTGTTTGACTTGTGGCTCCCTCTGACCCCATTTCGCCTGATCTCAATCCACTCGTCGAAAAAGGCGATGCCGTTAAAGATATTGCCGTCAAAGGTAGTGCTGCTAAAGACAATACCGCCACTTGGACCAACGCTTTTTGGCGCGTTTTTCTCTCGACGTTTATTACGATTTTCCTAGCAGAACTGGGCGATAAAACTCAGGTGGCCACGCTGCTGCTGAGCGCCCAATCGCAGGCTCCGCTCACCGTATTTTTAGGGGCAGGGCTAGCGTTGATCTCGACTAGTCTGATTGGGGTGCTGCTGGGTCAGTGGATGTCTAAGCGGGTTGACGAAGCCACCCTCGATACTTGTGCTGGGATCTTGCTACTGCTGATCGCCATTGGGCTAGTGGGTGATGTTGTCGCCCGCTAATTTTTGGAGACCTCACTTTTAGAGACCTCATTTTTGGAGACCTCGATTGAAAATGGATTTTCAGCTTTTGACGGTTAGTTTCATGACCGTCTTTATCTCAGAGCTAGGAGACAAAAGCCAGCTTGCGGCGATCGCCCTCGGCGGATCTTCCCCTTCGCCCAAAGCCGTTTTCTTCGGTTCGGCCAGTGCCCTGCTGCTAGCATCACTCATCGGCGTACTGCTCGGCGAAAGCACCGCCCTTTTACTCCCCGAAAAGATTGTCAAAGGCGTTGCTGCTATTGGGTTTGGGCTGCTCGCTGTCCGGCTGCTCTGGCCCGCCAAAGATCAGCCTACCGAAGATCCTTTAAGCAGAGACTGGCCGTCGGAGATCTGGCCGTTAGAAGATGGGCCATTAGAAGTCGGACTCAGTGACCCCATCTCTCAGGCAGACTAGCGCCGAGGCGTTACTCGAATAGGCTGCTCGAATACGTCTATTCAAATACTGCCGCAACATCGCGGTAGCACAGCTTTACCAACCAAGCAGCCGCAGCTAGCTTGATAACTTCTAGGCCCCAGTAAATAGCGTGCATGTAGTTCATAGACTGGGGAATCGGCTCAGCAAATGACTCACCGAAAGCATCGCTTAAGTGGATACCTAGAGCGCTCATTTGAGGCGTGAGCACGTAAGTGTAGGTGAGGGCGATCGCGAATAGCAACCCACTGATCATCAGTGCCCACCGGCTCTGAGAACCGCTCGCCAAAACATCGAACTGACTGCGGCGCTTACGCAAAGCCAACAGCCCGGTCAAAATCGCTGCCGCACACAACAGCTCGACCCGATTAAAAAGCCAAAAAATACTGTATCCAGCTGTGGCAAAATTAGGCTCACTCATCATGCCGGATTCGTACATCATCGGCATTAGCAAAAAGTCTAGCAGCGCGCTACTGCTCAGCCAAAACGTCACGACCAGCAGGACCAAAGCATCCCAATTAAACTGCTTTAAGGAAAGCCTGGATGTATTCATTGAAGTATTCATATATCAGATCGCCCCAGAAAGATTAAATAAGAAGGCTCTTTTACCTTAGCGAAGGAGAACTTCTTGCTGTGTGAACAATTCTGTCAAAACGCTAAGCAGCTTTAAGTTGGGCTTCGTATCGCTTCATCCTGATACACAGGAGAAACCATACAAGAAACACCAGGGGCATGATGCAACGATCCGGTCGATACCTTTGGCGGCGGTGGCTTACGGGCGTGATCGTTGTGATGGCGATCGCCGTTAACGCCCTCTCAAACTTTTATCCGCCCGCGGGCAAAAACATTGGCGAGGTTTCCAATACGACCTTTGCCAATGTGCTGATCACACCTGCGGGCTACGCCTTTGCCATCTGGGGATTGATTTACGTTGGCCTCATTGCCTTTAGCTTCTACCAGGCGTTGCCTAGCCAGTGCGCTGACCCGCGCGTCTCTCAGGTCGCTTGGGGCGTCATCGGCGCATGCATCCTACAAATGCTGTGGGTCTATGCGTTTTTGCTCTTCTACTTTTGGCTGAGCGTGGCGCTGATGTTGGGCATTTTGATCTGTCTGGTCGCGGCTTACCGGCAGACCCGCGCGTTGCCGCCTACCTGGCCGCGACGCTGGCTGTTTCAAGCGCCGATCAGCGTTTACTTTGGCTGGATTACGGTAGCAACGGTCGTGAATATCACATCGGCGTTGCAGGTTAGCCTGCCGGCGGACTGGTCTACTGTGAGTATTTGGTCGATGGTGCTGACGGGGCTGATGATGGCGGTAAGTGGGGCGATCGCGGCAACTATCGCGCTCAAGTATGCAGATGCCGCCTACCCCGCTGTGATCGTTTGGGCCTTGAGTGCCATTGCCGTGCGCCACGCGGCTCTGCCGTTTCTGGCAATTTTGGGGGTGGGTCTATCGGTCACCCTGAGCGCGGTGATCGTTCGGATTGTGTTCAGCGGGACGGGGCGATCGCACCCCAGAAAAAGCTCCTAAAAGCTCCTAAAAGCCTCTAAGCCGCGCCGTGAATAGTTTTCACCCACTTCAGGCGCTTCTGCCGGACAGACACCCGCATCGCCATTGTGGCAATCACCACGACCCAATGAAGCATATAAATAGTGCCTCTCACCGTTTGCACAGCGTTTTGCCAGGGTGGGGTAGAGTCGGCGCGGCGAAGATTTGTCCACATGCCCCACAGCGACAGGCTAACGCCCAGCAGCGTAATCGGCCCAAAGACCGGTAGCTGACGGCGGCTCAGTGCGATCGCCATATCGGGCAGTGCCACCGCTGGCATCATGTACTGAATCACCCAAAAAACGGCCATGTCGATAGATTTCTGCCAGCCTAAGCGATTTTTGGCGAGCTGCCGCCAGTAGTCCAGGTATCGCTGAAAGCCGCCTTCTGCCCAGCGGTTGCGCTGATGCCACAGGGCCTTTGCGGAGGTGACGCCTTCTTCTTCTACAGCAGGCGTAAATAGTAGGCCAATATCCCACTGATGTAGATGTAGCTGAATCGTTAGGTCCAGATCATCAGTGATGGTTTCTTCATTCCAGCCGCCGCACTGAGCAATCGCCTCGCGCCGGACAAACTGACCGTTGCCGCGCAGCTCACCAATGCCGCCAATGGCAATCCGCCGCTCCTGCATGTAGCTATCGAGCGCCATTTCAGCCTTTTGCCCGCGAGTCCAAAAATTGGTCGGGGCGTTGGTGATCGCTTTGCGTACCTGCACTGCGCCCGTTCTCTTAGAATCAGACTGCCGATCAGAAGGCTCGTTGAATGGCTCAGCGAGTGGTTCACGGAACGGCTCGTCGAACATTGGCACCACATGGCGCAGCAAATCTTGGGGCACGCGAGCATCCGCATCAAACACAGCGAGAATATCTCCCTGCGTCTTCGGCCACACCAGGTTGAGCGCGCCAGATTTGCCGCCTGTCGCCTCCGGTCCCCGATGGATCGCATGAAACTGAGGATAGCGCCGGGCCAAATCATCTAATATCTGGCCGGTCTTGTCTGTACTGCAGTCGTTAATGAACCACAGGTCATAGCGGCACGCCGGATAGTCAATTTGCAACAGCGACTCAGCCAGCTGACCGATTACCTGTTCTTCATTTTTGGCCGCCACTAGCAGCGAGACATAAGGCCAGTCGGCCCAATCAGAGGCCACACTAGCTTGAGCGGTCATGGCATTAGCTGATAGCAGCGCTTTAGGTCGGCTCAAAGGCTTTGCAAAAACAACCCGTAGCGCATGCGTGCTCATCAGCCCAGTGACAATCAGCACAAGCTCGCGGCCCCAGCTAACGCTATGTAGAAAGATCGTCACTAGCCAGAGACTGGCCAGGGCGATCGCTGCTTTCAACCGTCGTCCAGCGTACCCTCTGAATAGCTCAGCATTAAAAACTAGATCGGTATCTAGTTCAGAGGCAGCAGGTTCGGCGAAATCTGGCATATGTATTTTTGTTTAAATCCCTTAACAAATATTTCTTAATTTAACCATATTGCTCTCTTTCCCGTGCTCTGCCTGCTGACGAGAGCCGCTGATTCGAGCTGCTGATTAACTCCTGTTGCAAGGGGGAATGCTGGAGAGAGTCGTCAACCCCACCTTATAAAGGCCCCGACGCGTTCCTTCAGGGTCATACTCTTTAGACATTTCACTTTAGACCTCTCACAACCATCATGTCTCTTCAAACCATCACGCCTGCGACCAAACTAGAAGCCAGCGTCTACTTGCCCTACTACAGCGGCAAAAAGCGTAACGCGCTGCCCTACGCCATCGGTCTCTACAAGCAGGGCAACATTGAGGGACAGCGTAAAATTGAGGGAACTGGCAGCATTCCTTTCTTGGCCACATGGAATGTATCTATGCTGCCTGCTGATCTGACTCGCTGCCGCATGCAGTTTGATGGCGATGCTGAGCTCACCTACGAACTGACGATGGCGACTTTTGAGTTTGTCGATTTCCTCATCAGCGTGGTTGTAGGGATGAACCAAGACAAAGCGCCCGACTTTGATCAAGGCTTCTACCGCAAGCTTTTACGAATGGGCGAGTAAACACTCTGCGCTCGCGGTTAGTGACTCCATAAAATTATCTGCCGCTGACTTTATCGGCTGTATTACTGGCTAATTTTCTCACGCGGCTGTGGGCGAACATGGCAGAATGAGGGAATAGTTTTAGGTCTATTTACTAATGCCAGCCGGCTAAGGTAGAGACCTCGGCATATATTTGAAATATATGCTAGGGATATGGCCAGCGCTGTTGTTTAAGGAGTTAGGGCGTGTCCCCATCATCAAGCCGGATATCTGATCGCTCATCCAAGCATTTGCTCATTGGGTCTATTGAGTCGTATAGCGGTAAGTCTGCCACGGTGCTAGGTCTGGCCTTACAGCTGCGATCGCAAGGCTTTGATATTGCCTATGCCAAGCCCATCGGCACCTGCTTGAGTGAAGCAGATGAAGCAGATGATCAAATCGACGAAGATGTCCGCTTCATTAGCAGCACGCTGAACTTAGACGCAGACAGAATCCGGCCTACGCTGTTTTCTTTAGATGAAGCGACGATTACGCAGCAGCTCTCCAAAGAAAAGCTGATCTATCAGCCAGAGGTCGAAAACGTCCTCAAAAGTCAGGGCGAAGATATTTTGCTGATCGAAGGGCCGGGTGATTTAGACGAGGGCACGTTGTTTGGGCTGTCGCTGCCTGAGATGGCGCAGATGAGTTCGGCGTCGGTGGTATTGGTAACGCGCTATCGCTCGGCGTTGGTGGTCGATAAGCTAATTGCTGCGCGCAAACAGCTCGGCGATCATCTGCTGGGTGTGGTGATCAATGATGTACCCGAAAAGCTGATGAATGAAGCGCTCGATCCTGTTAAGGACTGCCTTGAGCGGCATGGTATCCGGGTATTTGGCATTTTGCCGCGCACGGCGATTATGCGCAGCGTCAGTGTAGAAGCGCTGGTGCATCATCTCAACGCCGATTTGCTCAGTAAGGCTGGGCGCATTGATCAAATTATGGTGGAAGAGATTTCGATTGGCGCGATGAATGCCAACTCGGCGCTGCGCTACTTCAACCAGGCGCACAATATGGTGGTGGTGACCGGGGGCGATCGCTTCGATATCCAAATGGCCGCGCTCGAAAGCTCAACCCAGTGCTTAGTTCTCACCGGTCGTCTGTCCCCGCGCGCTGACATTTTGGAGCGGGCGCGCGATTTAGAAGTGCCGATTCTCTCAGTAGATTTAGATACGCTAACGACGGTGGAAATTATTGAGCAAGCCTTTGATCAGGTGCGCTTGCACGAGCCGATTAAAGTAGAGTGCATTGGCCATCTGATGGAGAAGCATTTTGACACGCCGCGCCTGATTGAGGCATTGGGGCTAGCGCCAGCAGTGACCGCATAGCGATTCGCCGCACTGGTAAAAAGCTCTCCCGGCCAACAAAAAGCTTTCCAAGTTCATACAAAAGTCCATAGAAACAGGATAGTTTTGTGCGAACTTTCGAGGGTTTGGTAAGATTGCAAGATATTTTATTCTTTACCCCCAAGACAGCCATTGAGTCAGTCAGTCGAGAGTCAGTCATTCGAAGATTCACTTGATTCCGTGAAGGTGGACGACTTCCTACAGGAGCTGGCGACTATCCAGCAGTCCGGATCAAAGCGTATTGCGATACTGGGATCGCGCCACGTCCCCATTACCCACCAGCGTTTGATTGAGCTGATGAGCTATGCCCTGGTCTTAGGCGGCAACCGGCTGATCACTTCCGGTGCAACCGGGACAAACTCTGCGGCGATTCGAGGAGCGATGAAGGCAGATCCCAACCTGCTGACGGTGATTTTGCCGCAGAGCCTCAAAAAGCAGCCGCGAGAGTCGCGTGAGCAGCTAGATCTGGTCACTAATCTGGTGGAGAGCTCTGCCAACGACATGCTGCCACTAGCCGATGCGAGCGCTATGTGCAATCAGGAAATTATTTCTCGCTGCCAGCAGCTCATTTGCTTTGCCTTTCACGATAGCCAAACGCTGCTGAAAACCTGTCAGGATGCTGAAGAGCAGCGTAAGATTGTGACGCTGTTTTACTTCGACTAGGCTCGCTTCGAGTCAAAGCAAAACAGCTAACAGGGACATTGATAGCCGGTTTTTTTGTCAGCCGCTATCATCAAGACCGTATCGGTTAATACATTTTCATATGGCTTCCACCTACTCTTTTGATATCGTCAGCGACTTTGATCGGCAGGAATTGGTCAACGCCCTTGACCAAACTCGCCGCGAAGTCAAGAGCCGCTACGACCTCAAAGATACTAAAACAGAAATCGATCTCAAAGAAGACAGCATCCAGGTAGAGACCGACAGCGACATGACGCTTCAGGCGGTGCATGTGCTGATGCAAACCAAAGCAGCTAAGCGCAATCTGTCGCTGAAGATTTTCGACTTTGGCGAGATTGATGCGGCCAGCGGTAGCCGAGTGCGCCAAGAGATCAAGCTAAAAAAGGGCATTGACAAAGAAGACGCCAAGAAAATTTCTAAGCTGATCAAGGACAACTTGAAGAAGGTGCAGGCGTCTATTCAGGGTGATTCGGTGCGGGTCTCTGCGAAGAATAAGGATGATTTGCAAGAGGCGATCGCCCTGATCAAGTCCGAAGATTGGCCGATGGCACTACAGTTTAACAATTATCGCTAGAACGGCTATAGAACGGAGGACATTAGAACGGGTAGATGAATGGCGCGATCGCCACTGTCATCACTCCATACAAAATGTTCAACGGCACGCCGATTCGCATAAAGTCAGAGAACTTGTAGCCGCCCGGTCCGCAGACCATTAGATTCGTTTGGTAGCCGATGGGCGTCGCAAAGCTAGCAGAAGCCGCCACCATAATCGCAATCACAAACGGCAAATAGCTCACGCCTAACTGCTCGGCTAGCGAAAGCGCAATCGGGAAAAGCAGGGCAGCGGCAGCATTGTTCGTAATAATTTCGGTGAGCACTGTAGTGACGGTATAGACAGCAGCCAGCGCGAATAGAGGATTGTTACCAGCTAGTGAGACCACGCTGGTGGCGATCGCTTTAGCTGCACCAGTAGAATCCAGCGCCTGCCCCAGTGCCAAAGCCGCCGCAATCACCATCAGCACCGACCAGTCAATGCTGCGGAGCGCTTGGTTTGGCGAGCAGCATCCCAAAGCAACCATTCCAACGGCAGCGAGAACTGCCGCTTGCAGCATGCTTAACCAGCCAACGGCAGCGAGGACCACCATGATGGCAGTGAGTGCAAAGGCCCAGCGTGATCGTTCGTGTCGAATCGGCTCAGAATTTGGAATGCTGCTAATCAGATAAAAGTCGCGGGAGATGCGGCGCTTGTCGATAAAGTCAGGAGATGCTTCTAGCAAAAGGGTATCGCCGGGCTGAAGGCGGATGTCGCCAATTTTGCCGGTGAGGCGATCGCCATTGCGGGCTGCAGCCACCACTACCGCATTGTACTGAGTGCGAAAGCGGCTTTCGCAAATTGTTTGTCCCACCAGCGGGCAGGTATTTGAAACGACCGCCTCAATTAAGCTACGGGTGCTGCGCGCTCCCTCCAGCTTAAAGACTTCGTCAGTCGCTGGCTGCAATCCACGAATGCGCTGCAAATCCAAAACAGAATCGATGACGCCCACAAACCGCAGCTGATCGTCTCCCTGCAAACGGGTGTGTGGTCCTACCGCAGGTAGCGGCTGCTCGCCTCGAACAATTCCAGCCAAATACAGATTGGGCAAGTGTCTTAAACCCGCTTTTTCTACGGTTTTACCGGTCAGAGGGCTGTTGGGCATGACGGCCATATCCACCGTGTACTGGCGCAAATCGTCCGTATCACTCAGTACTGCCTGACGATCGGGCAGCAGCCATCGTTGGGTGACCAATAAGAACACAAATCCGACGATACCGCAGGGCACACCGACCCAAGCGATATCAAACATTTTGAGACCGTTGCCTTGGGTGGCATCGATTAGCAAGCCGTTGACAACTAAGTTTGTACTAGTGCCAATCAGCGAAAAAAGCCCGCCAAAGATAGCCGCGTAGCTCAGCGGAATCATCAGCTTAGAGGGACTAAAGCGCAGCTTGCGGCACCAGTCATTCACCACGGGGATAAACATGGCCACAACCGGGGTGTTGTTCAAAAAGGCACTTGCTCCCATCACTGGCAGCATGAGTCGAACCAATGCTCTACTAGGGGTTTTGGGCATTCCCAAGACCTGCTGCGATACCCACTGCAATGCGCCAGTTTGCTGAAGTCCGGCAACAACGATGTAGAGCACGCCGACGGTGATCACACCGGCATTGCTAAAGCCAGCAAGAGCTGCTTTTTCATCGAGAACGCCAGTGAGGAAGAGAATAGCCGCCGATCCAAGAAAAACAATGTCCGCTGGCAGTGAGGTGAAGGCATTGCCAATGAAGGCAAGCGCGGTAAGAGCGATCGCTAACCATGCCTGCCAAGACAAAGTACTCGCAAAAGCTGAATCCTGAAGTGCGATCGCCAGCCCACCTGCTAGCCCAATCGCGAGCAATCCACCAAACCACAGACCTCGGTGCTTCCTATACAGTCCGATGTAGCGCCCAGCAAACAAAGACCTTACGGACATATCAACATCCTGAAAAGTTAGGTTGGAAAAATTATGCTGCTCAAAATTCTACAGTAGGTGACAGGAAACAAACCGAATTTTGCTTATAGAATGCGAGGGCTATAGATCCAGGGCTATAGATCCAAAGATAGCCATCTAGCTCGAGAGGCGTAGCCCATCTGCTGATAGAGTGCAAGCGCAGGTGCGTTATCTTCGAATACCTGCAGCCCTATTTGCCCATAGCCTTGCTGCTTGGCCCACCGCTGAGCGTAAGTCATCAGCGCCTTGCCCAGCCCTTGGCGGCGATGGCCTGAGGCAACGTACAGCAAAAATACATAGGCTTGCTTTTGCCCGCTGCGCTGATCGATGGCTTCTCCAAGCCATAGGCAACCTACTGGCTCGGGGCGAGTCGTACCGGGGAGGCCAATGGGTGGCGGCGATCGCCGATCAATCAGCCACCACAAATGCGATTGAGTTGAGAAGTGTCGCTCTACGGTGTCAGCCAGGTGAGCAATGTTTTTTCTGCCGCGCGTCTCTGTGCCCATGTCTATATAGGCACGCTGCATAAACTTAACGAGGCGGGCCCGATCTAATAGGGAGCCCGCCTCTAAGCGATAGTTTTTGATTGGGAACCGGTCATTCACTAGCAGGATGCAGTCACAGGGATAGTGGCGATCGCAAAAAAAACAAGTCAGGCCGCAACCTCTACCGACTGACGCTCTATAGGCAGCAACGCTATCAGCTCATCAAGATCAAAGTTTTGTTTAATATCGGGAAAATCAACGGCGTAGCCGCCAGCCCAGACCCGAACGTTAGCAAGTTGCTCATCCGTCGGGCGAGGCGCTTGAACGAACTGCGCTCCTGTCCAGTTCAGCATCTCCAAGGCATCCACCGGACAACCCAAGCGAGCACCGCTGGCAAACTTCACCTCAATTTCTCTCGTCTCAGGAAGATACCGGACAGCAATAATTTTATTTTCCATCATGAATAGACTCCTAAGCAGTTTTGACCTCAGCCAAGCGATCATTAACTAGACGTAGAGCCCCTTTCGTAAACTTAGCATCAGCATTCTGTCGATGCTTTTTTCCTGACTCAAGCACTATAGCTACAGATCCCGATATATCAATCTTTATCGACTGTTCAGCAGAACTCACATGAACATGGGCTGGATCGTGGTCATTGCTAAAAACCTTTACGACACAGCCATCAGCACGGAATATCTCAGCCAATCGGAAGACCTACCCGCAATGCAGAAATCGG
This sequence comes from Phormidesmis sp., assembly GCA_049680585.1. Lineage (GTDB taxonomy): Bacteria > Cyanobacteriota > Cyanobacteriia > Phormidesmidales > Phormidesmidaceae > Phormidesmis. The sequence continues at coordinate 6,683 of JBAUIB010000004.1, read as the reverse complement.
TTCTGTAATAGGCGCGGGGGCCATCATGTCGCTAGGGAGGAAAATGCGGGCACTGACGGCGAGTAGGGCCACCGCAAAAATAAGAACAATAAACAAAGGTGCGATGTATTGGCGAAAGAAGCCCATAGCTGAAGAAAGGAGTATTTGAATAGGGTTTGCTCCATTCTATCGAAGAGTTGGCGACTCCTTCGTCCGTCGCTATCAAGCGATGGGAATAGTGTAAATCGTACTTGGTTAAATAGCGGTTTGCCTGAATTTTCGATAAAGCCAGCGTCGGTTGAACGGATTGCAGAAAGCGCCCATTGCTAAGTACAAAGCTGTTAACGGTACTTTGCATTGAAAAAGATTTCCAAAGTTCTCGAATTACCTGGGCTAGGGATAGCAGGACTGCTTTTGTTGGTTACTAGCTGCTCTCTCCAGCCCGATTCGGCCTCCATCAATATGGCAACTGCCACCAGCGATGTGGCTTCACAGGAAGTTTCTGAGTCAGGGCGAATGGTGTCAGACGGATATGCGGTCACAGCAGGAGATGCGAAGACCGTAGAGTCTTTGCAGGTGGACTATCTAGAGCCGGTTGCTGGCCCGCTGGTGCTGGTTAAGTTTACCAGCGAGAACATTGGCAACGGGACGGACGGGCTTTTGTTCAGTCAGTTTGAGCTAACTGACGCGCAGGGCCGCACTTACTCAGAAGTCAGCGATGTGGCCTATACGTCTTGGCGCTACGCTGAAGGCTATGAGGCGCGGGAGAAACGCTATTATCCAGGCGAGGCCAGAATTGAGATAGCCGCTTTTCAAGTAGCCCCGGATGCCAGCGGGTTTACCTTTGGGTGGGAAGGGCAGCGCGTCCCCGTCGAGTAGCACCCTTTCGCTCAGCAAACGCAGGCAGGCAGCTCGCTCAGTCAGTAATAGGATGACTGACTACCTCGCGCTGAACAATAAAAAGAGTTGACGCTGTTAAAACAACACTGATACGCTTGTTTTTATAGCTGTTGCGCCCTAGCAATGGCTGACCACCCAAAAATTTAGCAGAACGCAGACGATGATTGTTAGAGCAATCATCGCCCGCTCGCCCCCTCGCTGAAGAAGCAGCAAGGCGGTTATGACAATGATCATAGCCACCCTGACTTTTGGCAAGTTGGGGTGGCTAAGTTTTTGGGTTTCTTCCACCTACATCTCAAACAGAGACAGAAGAAACCATGAAAACGACAACTTATCTGGCCAGCGACCTGCCCGGTCTAAACCGCTCGGGGCAGGCCGCACCGCTCGCTGTGCAGACTTCACCAACCTTCTGCCCAATCGATCCAAAAGGTCTTACGCAAAAAGAAGAGCTACGCCATATTCTGTTGGGTAGCCCTGGCGCGATTCGGCAGACGATTTATCTGTTGCATTCGCTGCACTATGCAGAATCGGGGCTGTGGAGTCCGGTCATGGCAGTGGGCGATCGCCTAATTCTCACGCCAGATCAAGGCGAAGCAATGAGTTTGTTGCGGCGAAGTTTGTAAAGGATGAATGCCAGCGGGTGGTTGCTTTTTGAGAGCGATCGCCCACTCCTCAGCCATGTGTGACAGTAGACCCTTTGATTGAGCCAACGCATCAGTTCGCCATGCTCCCATCCCAGGCTAAACGCACTTCTATCAGGCAGAACTTATCCCACAAAGTGCTAGTGTCTAGCGTCAGGACTGTGGCCTTTAGACAAAACGTATTGACGCAACTGGTCTTCCAGTTGACGATATTTTAAGTGGGGGGCCATCTGAGACAGTTTTTTGTTGAGGAACTTGAGCTGCTCATGGAATGCCCCTCTCCTGCTACCTTCGGCTCAGAATGAGAACCCCACAGTGCAACACTTTCAAGACTTCTCTGCACCACTCAGCCCTGCATCTCAAAAGCCGCCAACCTTTCGAATGGGCTGTGCGGTGTGGGCCTTTAAAGATTGGGTGGGTAACTTTTATCCGGCCAAGAGCCAGCCGACAAACTTTTTACGACTTTATGGTGAGCGGCTGCTGAGCGTGGAAGGCAATACGACTTTTTACTCTGTGCCCTCGCCGGCAACAGTTCAGCGTTGGGCCGCGCTGACGCCTGCTGAGTTTCGCTTTTGTCCCAAGCTGCCTCGCACGGTGACTCATGATGGACCGCTGATGGCGCAATTACCCGCAGCGCTGTCTTTTTCGGACTTAATGCACGGACTGGGCGATCGCCTCGGTCCGATCATGGCGCAATTGCCGCCTAGCTATAGCCCCGCATCACTCAAGGATCTGGAGAGTTTCCTGACGGCTTGGCCGCGTCAGGCTGTCCCCATATCAGTCGAAGTTCGTCACCTTGACTGGTTCAAAAAAGACATTGCGGCCCGGCTAACAGCGCTGTTGACCCGACTAGGCGTTGCTCGAGTGCTGTTGGATACTCGGCCTATCTACGATTGGGAAGCAGAAGGCGACGTGGATCCGCAGCTACGCTCTAACCGTCGTAAGCCCAAGGTGCCGCTACAGCCTGTGATGACGGCTGATTTTGCGATAGTGCGCTACATTAGCCACCCGCGTCTGATGCGCAATCAAGACTACTTAGCTGGCTGGGTGAGCCAGGTCAATGACTGGCTAAGGCAGGGAAAGCAGATTTATTTTTTTGTGCACTGTCCGCAGGAAATAGAGTCGCCTGCTATTGCCCGTTACTTTCAAACCTGCTTAGAGGCGGCAGATGTCCCTGTACCACCACTGCCTTGGAATCAGCTCAGTGAGCCTCCAGATCAGTTAGCGCTGTTTTAGTTGAACCAGCCAACCGCTGGCTGCAAAGCTCAATGGCGAGTTCGAGGGCAGCTTCAGTGCTTTGCGATCGCGCGATACCCTGACCCGCAATATTGAAAGCCGTACCATGATCGGGGGAGGTGCGAATAAACGGTAGGCCAATCGTCGTATTCACAGCTAAGTCAAAAGCCAAAAGCTTAACAGGAATCAGCCCTTGGTCATGATAGAGCGCGAGGTATCCATCATGCGCTCGGCCAGATGCATCGGCGTTCCGCCAGGCTAGCCCAGGTTCTACCCAAAGCGTATCAGGGGGGACAGGTCCATCTAGCTGAATGTTGGGAAATCGTCGCTGCTGCGCCTTTATCCAAGGAGTCAGCCACTCTTGCTCTTCGGTGCCGAGCTGACCCTGCTCACCGCTATGGGGATTGAGCCCAGCGATCGCAATGTTGGCCTTATGCAGCCCAAAGTCTCGCTGCAGGCATTCCAGCAGCAGCTCTAGCTTGAGTGTCATCAGCTCGGGAGTCAGCGTTTGAGGAACGGCCTTTAAAGGAATATGAGTGGTGGCCAGCAGCGTTCGCAGACTCCAGCCACTGTAGGGTGATCTAGCGACAAACAACATGCCGAAGCGCTCAGTCCCAGACATTTCTGCTAGGAGTTCCGTTTGTCCGGGATAGGGGTGTCCAGCGGCCAGCCAAGCTGCTTTGGCAATAGGCGCAGTGACAATACCGTCAAACTCGCCTGAAAGGGTACGGGCGATCGCACTTTGCAGAGTTCGGAAGCTCACTTCCCCGCTACTCCGATTTCCCACGCCGCTGACTAGGCCAGCAGTCACAGCGGCGGACATTTCGATATCAATCACGTTCAAACTATCAGGATTTTTAAAGCTGGCCTGCGGATTCAGCTGGGTTAACCGTTCGTAGCTGCGTTGGAGTTGGGTGCGATCGCCAATGACGCAAATGTCTGCCTGCTGCTCAAAGCAAGGATTGGCCAGTGTTTTGAGAACAACCTCGGGGCCAATGCCAGCCGGATCTCCCAAGGTCATTATCAGTCGAGGCTTGCGGTGACAAGACGCTGGCGTCAGCCCTGTTTGCATAGAGCCAGATTGAATCCGTTCAGTGGCAGTGGGATTGATCAAAGAAGAGGTGCCAAATGCCATAGGGCCATAATTTCTAGAACTGCTCTATTGAGATCTTAAGCGTTTACGCCAACGTCGGGGCCTGTGAGGAGTCGCCTCAGAAAATTCTATCGGCAGACCCAAAACGCTCTAGAATGGCGATCAGCATATAGAACATCCGGCTAACTGATTGAGCTTACAGGTTAAGGCTTGGAGCGCTCTGCAGCAGCAAGCATCAAGATGCTGATAACTGTAAAGAACAGGAGATATTCGAGAAATGGGCGGCGAAATTTTTACCACGGCTGTGTTGGTCTTTGGCATGGTTTTAGTGGGGCTCAGCGTAGGCTTCCTCATGCTTAAAGTTCAAGGCGGCGAAGAATAGGCTGATAAGGGCGATCGCCTAAGTGAATTGTCTTTCGGGCAGTGGCGGCAGTGGCGACTTCTGCTAGACTGAGAAACATATTAAGTTTTGTTTACATCACTCATGGTCTTATTAGTCGTTGGCGCAACTGGCACACTGGGAAGGCAAATCGTTCGCCGAGCCCTAGACGAAGGCTATGAGGTGAAATGTTTAGTCAGAAATTTTCAGAAAGCGAGTTTTCTGAGAGAGTGGGGCGCTCAGCTAGTCAAAGCAGACCTAACTGGACCTGGTAGCTTACCGCCTTGCTTTGAAAATGTAGATGCGGTAATCGACGCAGCGACTTCTCGGCCGGCCGAGAAAGAAGGCATCTACGATGTGGACTGGCGTGGAAAGGTTGCGTTGATCCAAGCCGCTAAAGAAGCCGGGGTCAAACGCTTCATTTTCTTTTCTATTTTTGGGGCGGGTCAATACCCGGATGTGCCCCTCATGGAAATTAAAGACTGTGTCGAAAAATTTCTGCAAGAGTCAGGACTCAACTACACCATCTTTAGGCCCTGTGGCTTCATGCAAGGGTTGATCGGGCAATATGCCATTCCAATCCTTGAGCGGCAGTCAGTATGGGTGATGGGAGAAGCCGGTGCGATCGCCTATATGAACAGTCAAGACATTGCCAAGTTTGCAGTGAAAGCGCTAAAGCTGCCCGCTACTGAAAACGCCACTTTCCCACTAGCGGGCACTAGAGCCTGGGGCGCTTACGAAATCATCCGCTTGTGCGAGCGCTTGTCCAATCAGCGAGCAAGTGTCTCTCAGATGCCACCCGCCTTACTGAGAGCGACTCGCCGAATCGCAGCCTTTTTTCAATGGACATGGGATCTTGCCGACCGGCTTGCCTTTACAGAGGTCAGCGCTAGTGGAAACGTCATGGATGCGCCAATGGAAGGGGTTTATGACACATTCGGTATCGATCAGGGGGAAGTCACAACCCTAGAAGACTATCTGCAGGAATACTTCACCCGTATCTTAAAGAAACTAAAAGAACTCGACTTCGAAAGCGGCAAATCAGCCAAGAAAAAAGTTCCTTTTTAAGCTTGCTAGGTGGGTCTTACTCTTTCATAGCAGTAAACCCACTTTCTAAAAATGTCTATTAGCGCTGACTTATAGATATTTTTGTTCTATATAGACTGGCTTGAACGCCCTAACAATAGTAAGAGACATGCTATATTAACCCCTGTGAGTGGTGCGCCACTCAGTTACCGACGTGTAACCGTTTAGGGAAGTTAGGAGGTGATGCCCATGTCTGTAAGTGATAAATTCGTGGGTCTCCAGGTTGATGTAAGCCGGCTGTGCGCCGGAGCTGTTCTCTAGAGCTAGCTTTAGCATCAAATGTTAGGGCTAGATAGCTGGATTTCCTTCCGGCAGTTTGGTTTTAACCTGAAGACCCGACCAGACCGCTCCCTCCACAGATTAATTGCTTGTAGCTTATGAGCGATTTACTGAGGCGGGAGCGGATGGTTTTTAAAAGCGACCTTGAGCGCCTGTTTGCCACTATAAAATCTGTCAACATCAAAATCTGTCAACATCATCTCTTCGAATCAGTGTCATCTCTCACTAAGACAGTTGATGGATCAAGGCAGAAGAACAGTTTTTTCTAACGTAAACAAGACAGGGTCAGTTCGGAAAAATCATTGAAACTGTCATAGTGTATTGATCTATACTAAAAGAATCTGTTAGCCTCTATAGTAGGCTTTCAGGAACCCGCTATAGATTCACGGCTAAAATTTCAGTTGGGATTTTACGCGGTTTTCGCAAAGTCGATCAGAAAAGTCAATGTTTTAAGTGTCTACATCTGAGAGACTGTGTGCATAGCCTGTCTCTTACAATGTATTCACGGTGACGTTCTTATCTATTTAAGGTGTGAAGGAAAAAATGACAAATTGGAAAGCATTGTTAGCTGCCCCCGTTGCTTTGGGTGCAGTTTTGGCAGTTTCCGGTAACGCTGTTGCCGCAGACACTATCGACGTTGATTCCACTTCAGCAGATGCCGCTTCAGACGTCGTCGTCGCTGAGCCCATTCAGCTAGCGCAGGTGACTAGCGTTTCTGAACTCTCTGACGTACAGCCTGGTGACTGGGCCTTTACAGCACTTCAGCGCTTGGTTGAAGAGTATGGTTGCTTGGAAGGCTTCCCTGACCGTACCTATCGCGGCAATCGGGCCTTGACTCGCTACGAGTTTGCAGCCGGTTTGAATGCTTGCTTGGACGTCGTCATTCAGCTCATCGGTGACGAAGGCGAACTCGCAGAAATCCGTCGCCTGCAAGAAGAGTTCGCAGCTGAGCTCGCTACGATTCGCGGTCGAGTCGATACGCTAGAGACTGATGTAGCTGAGCTAGAAGCGAACCAGTTTTCGACCACGACCAAGCTACGCGGTCAGTTGGATGCGCACTTGGTTGTTCCGTTTGACGATGCGACTGCAT
>JBAUIB010000003.1:0-9610 GCA_049680585.1 Phormidesmis sp. | reverse complement strand
GCGCATTGAAGCGGTGAGCGTTGTCTTTGAGATGCCACAAAATCAAAATCTTCCATTTGCCGCCTAAAACCTTCAGCGTGGTTTGAACAAAGTCTGTTCCTTGGGTTTGTTCGTCTGTCATATGGGTTCTCTTTTTAGCTCGGCATCCAGTCTGTATTTAGTCTGTACTAAGACACTTACTAAAAAGTAAGTACTTCTCAAAAAGTAAGTGCTGACTTACTGTAAGTGGAGGTTGAGATTTTTGCCAGGAGCTGAATAACAATGTCATCTTTACAGGGCCAAGTCGCGATTGTCACGGGCTCATCTCGCGGGATTGGGCGGGCGATCGCTGAACGACTCGGCAAAGAAGGTGCGAGCGTTGTTGTCACGTATCACAGCAGCCGAGATAAAGCAGACGATGTAGTCAAAACCATCCAGGGCTTTGGCGCGGATGCGATCGCTGTGCAGGTTAACGTCAAAGAGATTGACAGCATTAGAGCGATGTTTCAAGCGGCGCTAGAACAGTTTAGCAAGATTGATATTTTGATCAACAATGCGGCAGGAAAAAATATTTTTAAGCCAACCGCGCAGATGACACTGGATGAATACGACAGTATGTTCGATATCACTCGCGGTGTTTACTTCACCTTGCAAGAAGCGACCAAACATTTGTCGGATGGGGGTCGCATTGTCAGTACCTCTACTAGCGGCACGGTCATGGCTATTCCGGCTGGCGGTGCCTATGCTGGGTGTAAAGCAGCGATTGAGCAGTTTAGCGCTGGCTTAGCAAAAGAAATCGGCGATCGCAATATCACGGTCAACACTATCTCGCCCGGTGTGACTGACACAGACGGTCTGGTCCTCGATCAAGAACAAGTGGAGCAGCTCATTGGCCAAACGCCGCTAAACCGGCTGGGACAGCCCACTGATATTGCTGATGCGGTTGCCTTGCTCGTCTCAGAAGACGCCCGCTGGATTACAGGTCAGCATATTCGCGCTAACGGTGGCATTGTTTAGCAGAATTCGTAGAGTGGATAAGATTATTCTTCTGTCTTCTTGTCTTCACTGATATATCTCGGCTTCCAGCCTGGCAGCGTTTTCTGAGGGGTGCGGCTGAGGGCTAGACAGTCGGCGTCTACATTTTTTGTCAGGGTGGAGCCTGCGGCGATGGTGACATCTTCTCCGATGGTGATGGGGGCGACGAGGGTTGTGTTTGCGCCGGTTTTGGTGCGATCGCCAATCACCGTCTTATGCTTATAGCGCCCATCATAATTTGCCGTAATCGTCCCCGCGCCTATGTTCACCTGCGCGCCTAGCTCAGCATCGCCGAGATAAGACAGATGGGCCACGTTTGTCTTCTCACCAATCTTGGATTTTTTCACCTCGACAAAGTTACCCAGGCGGCAGTTCTCACCAATCAGCGCCTGCCCTCGAATATGCGTAAAGGGACCAATGCGGCCTTCTGCGGCAACTTCACTGTCTGTAACAACAGAATGAACCACGCTCGTATTCGCGCCGATGGTGCTGTTTTCCACTAAGCTGCCCGGCCCAATCTGACAGCCCGCTTCGATGACGCTGTTCCCTCGCAGATTTGTCTGCGGCTCAATGATGACATCCGGCGCTATGGTCACCGTCGAGTCAATGGTGATGCTGTCTGCATTTCTCAGGGTGACGCCCGAGAGTAACAGATCGTCTTTGATGCGTTGCTGCATCACGGCTTCAGCTTCACAGAGCTGCTTGCGGTTGTTGATGCCCGCAATTTCAGAGGTGGAGGTATCCATTGCCATGACGGGAGCGATCGCCTTGATCACATCGGTCAGATAATACTCTTTTTGATCATTCTCTGCCTTTAGATGCGGCAAAATTGTCATCAGTGCCGACCAGCGAAAACAGTAAATCCCTGCATTGATCCGAGAATTCTCTCTTTGGGCCGCTGTGCAGTCGCGATGCTCAATGATCTCTTCCACAATTAAGCTACTGTCACAAAAGACCCGACCGTAGCCGGTTGGATCCGCCATCTGGGCTGTCAAAATGGTGGCTGCATTCTCGTTTTCGTTGTGAGTTTGCAACAGATTTTCTAGGGTTTCGGGTTTGAGCAGGGGCACGTCGCCATTGAGCACTAGCAGATTACCTTCAAAGCCTTCTAGCGCTGGAATTACCTGCTGTGCAGCATGCCCGGTGCCTAGCTGCTCGGTTTGCTCCACAAATTCTACATCCGGCGTCTCTGACAGCGCGACTTTTACCTGCTCAGCTTCGTAGCCGACGACGACAATTTTTCGAGTGGGGTTTACTAAGGCAGTGCTGGCCAATACGTTTTCTACGAGCGTCAGCCCGCTAAGGCGATGGAGCACCTTGGGCAGCGCTGATCTCATGCGGGTGCCTTTACCGGCTGCCAAAACTGCGATCGCCAATGAATCCGCCATGTGTCCTCTTTCAAAAAACCTTACTTAAAACCTTACTCAAACGCTAATTAAAGCCAATTAATGTCAGCCGATCTGACCGCTTATTTGCCTGGCGCAGTTCGTTTCAGCTTGGCACCATTGCGATGCACTCAATTTCGACCAAAACGTCTTTGGGCAGTCGCGCCACCTCTACGCAGGCTCTCGCAGGCCCCGCTTCATTGCTAAAGTAATGGGCATACACCTCATTCATCGCGGCAAAGTCGTTCATGTCTTTGAGGAAAACCGAGGTTTTGACCACCTGAGACAAATCTGAACCGGCGGCTTTGACGACGGCGGCTAGATTTTTCAAGGACTGTTGGGTCTGCTCAGCAATGTTTGTGCCGACTAGCTTGCCTGTCGCGGCATCCAGCGGAATTTGCCCGGCGACGAACAGCATTGCGCCAGAGGCAACGATGCCTTGATTGTAGGGGCCGAGGGGAGCAGGGGCTTGATCGGTCTGAATGATTTTTCGCACGGTGCTGTGGGAGGTATTGGGAGGTCGAGGCTTATTTTAGCTGACTGTCTATGGAATACAGAAATAACGTCTGTTTAAATGTCGTCTGCCTGAATGTCCTTATCGCACCTCCATCCCATCTCAAATCCACACAAACGGCTTGACTCAGCGTAAAAATCAGCCTATCTTCAATAGCTAAGGCTGTGATGCCGATCACAGTTTGTTTCTTCAGAACTCATTTGGCTTAGCGCCATCGGCAGGTGTTGTCACCACCTGCACGAAGGCTAACCTCCCACACTGAAATCAGCAGTCTGGCAGGCTGAGGCTACTTTAGCTCAGCTACCCCCGATATGCATCACAAGTTGCGGAGTAGCTGAGACATATGGGTTCTGGTTTCCTCCCACCCATATTTACCGGAGACCAGATCTCATGACTATTTTTGCTGAGGGCGCTGCTGCGTCCACGTTTTTGGCTGAATTGCCGACTAACTTTTCGACCAGCTTTCCAACGGCGGCTGCACCCTATTCTCTGCATGGCGCTGGCGGTCAACCTCCGAGCGATCGCACCGCCAGTCATCAGCCCCAGCCAGAGCATGTCCGGCATCTGATATTTGGCACGCCGCAATCGGTGCAGGCCACCATCAAGCTGTTGCACAAGCTCGGCTACGCTGAACCAAACGATTGGAGTCGGCCTATTTCGACCGACAGAGCGGGCGAGGTGATGGCGACGTTGGCCAAGCGGGTGAACGCTTCGTAGGGGGTCAGGTGTAGGGCGATGTTGACTTTTACCGCAAAGCACTAACGCCAAAGGCGAGCGCCCCCACCCCGCTCAGGGCTTAAGCCTAGAACTTACGCTGGCTGAGCGTAGTCGAAGTCACAACCTACCAGCCGCCCTACACATTCTTCTTGCGGTTAGCTATCAGCCCTAAAAACCTTCTAGCAAAGAGCTGTCTAATACTCTCTCAAACAAAACGCCGCCCTTGTCTCTATATCTCGATTAGCCTGCAAGTACGGCCTGCTAATTAGGAATAAGGATTAAATAATGACCACATTTACAGGCCGGTTGGGTTTGGCTTCGACTCCGCTCAGCCATCGTAAGCGCCGAGCGCCGAACCCTGAGCGTAGTCGTAGAGCTTTGTTCTTCTTGTAGAGTAGGGTGGCTAGTGAAGACGATTAATTTATTTAATCCTGGATCCTTAGCAGGCTTTAATTGTAGCGTCAGTTCACTCGAGCGTATATCCTATATCCTGACAAAAGTATCCAGCGTTGCCAAAAGCGCCCCGCCCACAATCAGCAAACAGGCCAACAAGAGCGACCCGCTCGCCTCAGCTAACCCACAGACAATCAGCAGAATCGTTGAGAGCAAAGGCGCGGCGTAGGAAAGCGTGCCCAGCAGCTTGATATTGCCGTGCTTAACGCCGTAGTCCCAGGTAAAAAAAGCCAATCCAACCGGCCCAATACCCAGACAAGCGATCGCTCCCCACTGCCATCCCACCGGCCACACCGTCACTTCAAACATAAAATGACAAATCCAGGCCAGCAGCGCCGTCGCTCCACAAAAGCCACCAACTGCACTCGTCGGAATTGCCCCATAGCGGCGAGAGAACAGCGAATAGCCCGACCAAGTCAACGCGCAGATAAATGCCGCCAAATATCCACCTGCGTAGCGAGCTTCTAAGCTGAAAGTCTCTCCTTGGGTGATGAGCAATCCTGAGCCGACAAAACCAGCGATCGCCCCCGCTACATGAAACCACCTCAGCCTTTCACCCGGTAACAGCGCCGAAAACAACACAATCAGCAAAGGCCACAGATACGCAATCAGGCTCGCTTCTGCAACAGGCGCATTCTGCAGCGCGATAAAGTAAAAGCAGTGATAGCCAAACAGCCCTGAAACACCCATCAGCCAAACCGGAGCCGGCAGTTTCAAGGTGTTAAGTAAAGAGTTTCCGGCTCGAACTTGGTGGCCAGCTCCAATCACAAAGGCAATCGTAAACGACATTGACGTGAGCTGAAAAGGAGGGATTGCACCGCTCAAATCAGTCAGCAGTGCCAGCGTCGCCCACATCAAAACAGCCGTGAATCCAATCAGAGTAGGTCGTTGTGCAATCATCACTGCGGAGAGAATAAGATGATGGCTCAAATCATTCAGCTACACAAAAAATAGCCCGCTGCCGTCGAATACATTCAACAGTAGCAGGCCATTTATAAATTAGACAGCTATCAATACAGTTTTACCAACCGCAGAGCTGATCGCATACTGTCGTTCTTTTGACTAAGCGGCGCTGCCAGCAGTCCGCTGACGGCGAAGAATGGAGACACCGCCAATAGCGCCCAGTGCGACCAGAGCAGCGATCGCATCTGGCTCAGGCACAGCCGCTGCATCCTCATCAACTGCAACAATCTCGCCAGCCGCTACCGGCAACACCGCAATATAGCCGCCTGTGCCATCGATCTCATTCGGCGTACCTTCACCCACACCAGGGGCTACCGTCAGCCCGTGAATGACGATCTCGCGGAACGACAGCGGCATCAGATCAGCCGCCGTAAATGGCTCGCCAGTATCACGGGAAGCCCCAAAGATACTGGGATCGGTTAGATCATAAGTAGTGGTGAAATCAGCATTACCGTCTGGCGTGTTGATAGTTGCTAACGGCAATATGATTGGGCCATAAACAGGGCCACCTTCCGCTAATTCAACAAACCCATCGCCATCGGCATCATTGGCCAGCGTAGGCGTCATCGAATCGGCGACTTCACCAGAAGGGCCAAAAGCACCATGAATATGATGCACATGGTCTTGATTCGGTTCTAGCCCAGTGGCTTTTGTGGTGACAGTCAGCGTTTTCTTGTCGTCAGAAAGATCGAGCAGGGTGGTTCCGGTAACGCCTGAGTCGTTGAGCGTACCGACATCTGCTTTAAAGCTAGCGGCCTGAGCGGCAACTGAGGAAAAACCCAGCAGCACAGCACTCAACAGGAGCACTCTTGAAAAATAGTTCATAAGTTATGGATTTAGGAATTGTGTGGGTTGTGTTTAAACTACGTAAATCTCCGGAAAACAGATTCATCTGGAGTCCGTAAATCTTCACAAAAAAGATGCATTGCCTATCAGCACCCAGTCTATTCGTATAAAGAAATGGGATGAACAGCTCTAGCTGATAGTGGTTAAGGTACCACAGAAAATCTCGCTCATTTCTCCTCCGCAAGGGTTGCCGCAATTTATATTGTTCTCGTAAAGTACACGAAGCTTTCATGAAGGAATAAATTGTGATTGCTATCATGCAGGCAGTGTGATTTCATCACTTGCCCTGTCGCTCACGTTCCTATGCCGCTCGATCTGCCCCGTTTTTACCGCGCTGCCAATCCCAGTCGCCCGCTGAAGGTCGCGCAGCGAGAAGATCGACGCTACTACATCGATTTTTCCTCGGTGCGGGGCGGCGACATTGTCAGCGAGATCGGTCGTACGATTGTCCGGCTCTCTCCTAATGAGCCGACAACGCAGTTATTCACCGGACATATTGGCTGTGGCAAATCAACGGAGCTTTTTCGGCTAAAAGGCGGGCTTGAACAACAGAATTTTCATGTTGTCTATTTCGAGTCGGATCGCGATCTAGAAATGGCGGATGTGGACATTAGCGATATTTTGCTGATGATTGCCCATCAGGTCACTGAAAGTATGGAAGCGGTGGGTATTCGGTTACAGCCTACGTCGTTAGAAAAGTTGTTTCGTAATTTGCTAGAGACCTTGCGATCGCCCTTAGAAATCAGCAACGTCAGCTTCTCAGTGGGCATTGCGGCCATCACCGCCCGCGCTAAAGAAAGCCCTGAAATGCGCAGCCAGCTCAGGCAGTACCTAGAGCCCCGCACCAAAAGCATCATTGACGCGATCAACGAAGAGATATTGGGCGAAGCGAATCGGCAGCTCCAAGTCCAGGGGAAAAAAGGGCTGGTGGTGATTGCCGACAATCTAGATCGCATCGATCCGATTAGCCGGGCCGATGGTCGCAGCCAGTCAGACTATTTGTTTGTAGATCGCGGTGAGCAGCTTAAACGGCTAAACTGTCACATCGTCTACACTATCCCTCTGGCGCTGATTTTCTCAAATGAGCTGCCGCGCTTAGCCAATCGATTTGGCATTGCTCCCAAAGTGCTGGCAATGGTGCCGGTGATCACCCGCACGGGCGAATTTTTTCCCCGAGGCCGACAGCTCTTGCAAAAGATGGTGATGGCGCGGGCCTTCCCGATGATAAAGCCGAGCGATCGCTGGCAGCGAATTAATGAAGTATTCGACTCACCCGATACGCTGATGCGGCTAGTGGCGATTAGCGGTGGTCACATGCGAAACCTGATGCGACTGCTGTATGGCTGTCTGCAAAAAGGCGATCCGCCGATTCGCCAAGAGATTTTAGAATCGGTGATTCGCGATGAGCGCGATGCCCTGCTAGGGCTTATCAGCACCGAAGAGTGGCAGCTGCTGTTTGAAGCGATCAGTGACAGCAGTCAGGGCAGCGAGGCGTACAGCCCGTTGCTACGTAGCCTATTTTTGTACGAGTATCGCGACGCCGAAGGGCGATGGTTTGGCCTCAATCCTGTCCTGGCTGAAACCAAGCGCTATCAGCAATGGCAAGCGAACCGATATAGCCAGCAAGCGGATGCACTCACCGACTTAAGTACCCCTTAGCCCACAGAAATCACCGGGATTTCATCAGTCACTAATGTAGCGAGCCTAATGTAGGTGAACTAAGTAGCCAGCGCTATAGAATACAAGCCGAGCCCCCTTCCTTGCGCCGAGCCTATGGTAGACGATCAGCATTTAGATATTGTCACCTACAACAAAAACGCCCTCAATAATCTAAGGCGGGCGGTTGTGCTAGGTCAGGGACAGTTTTCACTGGTGCTAGCGCGAGTGAACTACCGGCAGCTACGAGAAGTATTGCTAGCATCACTCAGCGAGCATTTACGCTTCAAAGTGGTGACGCTACCACCGAGCGCGACTCGGCTAAGAGAGGCGATCGCGGCTGGCGAATCCGGTCTACAGCCGATTGATCAAGTGCAAGCGCTGATGGTGATCGGACTCGATGAAGTTCATCAGCTTGAATCATTTTTAAAGGCGGCTAATCTAGGCCGTGATGAACTGCCCAAGGCATTCAGACGCCCGGTCGTGCTATGGGTAGATGACAAGGGGCTACAGCATCTCAACCGCTACGCCCCCGATCTCAAGAGCTTTGCGGCCACACCGATTCGATTTGAGTATCCGGTGCGATCGCTCGTCACCGTTCTCACCACGCAAGCCAATGCCACCTTCAGCCAAATTCTCAACGACGACAGCGGCCTCACCTTTAATGATCGATTGCCCTTGAGCGATCGCACTGCCGAGCCCCTCGCCAACCGAGAGCTGTCGTTTGCCCTAGCGCAGCTAGAGGCCGCTGAGCAAGAGCCCCAAGGCAGACAGCAGGCACAGCTAGTAGACAATGAGCTACTGGCCGATTTGCTCTTTTTACAGGGCCGCACCCTCCATCAACAAGGCGACTGGCAGCGAGCTCGCAGCTACTACGAGAAAAGCCTGACCCATTGGCAACAAAGTACCAGCAACGCAGACAAGCAGGCAGTTTTACTGTTCCATCTAGGGCTATGGTGGTGCAGCCAGGCCGCCCTAAACGCAGAGGAGCCTACTCCAGCCTGGCAAAAAGCGCGGCGACACTTTGAAGCCTGTCTGGATCGCTTTCGTCAGCAAAATCAACCTGATCGAGTGGCTCGCTTTATCCTACCGCTCGCAGATGTTCTCTACAAGCTAGAAGACTGGTCTACGCTCAGTGCGATCGCCCAAGAAGGCATTACCCTCCATCAAGACGATCCGGCCAGACTCGCCCGTGACTATGGCTACCTCGCAGATGTGGCTTTAGCTCACCATCAGCTCCATCACCCGGCTCATCATCTAGCAGAAGGCGAAGATGCCTCACCGCCAGAACCGTCACCAGAGCAGTCAGCAGAGCAGTCATCAGATTGGCCAGACGCCCCTCAGCCAGACTATCTCAGCGAGGTTCAAAGCTTTGCTCAGCAAGCCCTACAAATCTCCAAGAGTGCCCAAGCAGAAATTGAACAGCGCCAGCCTGACAGTGTAGCCGCGCTGCGCTACCACCGTAGCCACTACCTATATCTGCTCGCCGTTTCTCAGCAGCTACAGGGACAGGCAGAAGACGCCCTAATCCATCTAGAACAAGCCTGGCGGCTCAGCGATCCACGCGACGATCTCTCCTTGTACCGCCGGATTTTAGAGCGGCTTTGGCAGCTTTACTACGAGCACAAGTACTATGCCCAAGCTTTTACCATCAAGCTAGCGCAGCGTCGCATTGAAAATCTCTTTGGGCTACGGGCCTTTATTGGTGCGGGCCAGATTCAACCGCAGCCAGCACTGCCGCTCTCTGTGCGCCATCCGCACCCCACCGCTACACAGCCGCTCAGTCAAGGTTCTCACCGCAGCCTTAATCACAATCTCAACAACAGTCTCGACACAACCATCACCGCCGAGATCAAAGCCTCCGGTCGCGTGCAGGATATTGAAGCGATCGCCAGCCGCCTGGCCCAGCCTCGCTACCCAATCGTGGTCATTCACGGCCAGTCCGGTGTCGGCAAAAGCTCCACCCTCAGCGCCGGACTCATCCCCAAACTACAAAACACAATTAGCGAAGGCCGCACCACCCTCCCTTTGTTAATCGATAGCTACAGCAGTTGGCAAACCC
>JBAUIB010000002.1:0-7900 GCA_049680585.1 Phormidesmis sp. | reverse complement strand
ATGAGTGCCAACCACTTGTAGAGACTTTGATGCGACTTAACCCTGGAAAAATTCACTATTATCTTAAGGGCCTGAGGGCTATGAATGCTGTTCTAGCTGCTTTATAGCTGTTGTGTCACCCCTTCAGGTAGTTGCCGCCTGCATCTTTATCTTTGTGTCTGCCGTAGGGGCCGTCGTCAAACGTGAGTGCTAGTTTTTTCACTTGTTTTTGTCTTACCAGGAGTTGTGTGTAACCGCCAGTACCTGCGAGTTGCTCAATTGACTGAAACTTAACTCTATTCAGCAATCGAGAACATTCAGAGAATGCTGTTTAGAAAGATCGATGAGAGGCACGCAACGCATTCTGTTCTCGGCCTATGCCCGATTTTGTCTGTTTCATTTTTAGAAACCTAGCGAATTTAAAGCTCTGTAGCCTCTATGGTGGCTATATCGTCAATTGGTGGTAGGAGCTAGTGATATGAGCAAGCGATCGCGCCCAGATCAGCATTCTAGTCAGCATTCAAAAAAACTCTGGCAGCGTCTACTGAAAAAAGAGCCGTTGGGAAAGCTCATTGTGCTGCCGCTACTGCTGGCGGGCACCGGCATCGGGTGTGTGGTGGGCCTGAGTCAAATGGCAACGGCTCAATCATGGGGCATTGCACCCGCTGAGACGAGCAATCCGACTATCCCTGAACCGCCAGCGTCACCCGTTGCGGAAGATGAGGCCGCACCTTTGGTTACCGACCTATCCCAATACAGACAGTATGGTGAGGTGATCGAACGCACCCAGTCGATGATTCGCGATCCAGAAGCCATTCGTCTCGCGGCTAGGCACGACCTACAAATTCTCGATATCACCTGGGAAGATACGGGCCGCTACGACAACTCTTCAGTCGGGCCAAATATCAGCGATATGACGATTCAGGTAGAGCAGAAAGATCCTCGCTCTGGCGAAGCACAGCTACACCTGATGCCGGTGATTCGCTATCCCAACTTTTCAGATATTACAGCTGACGTTCCTTTGCAGCGATTCTCTGTGCTCACAGGTAATGAGAAAGGAGACGATCTCGCCCCTGTTTTGCTGGCTGAAGTGCTAGAAAACTTGCGCAGCTATCTCACTGAACCCGATTCTTGGGCAGGCCGCAAACAATCTCTTCTGGCCGAGCGCGACTCGCATGTTTTAGTCAGCGCTCAAGCGGCTTTTTTACCGATTCCCGCAGGCGGTGAGGCGACTTTCAATCCTGTTTTATTTAACTATCAGTCTTACCCAGGCGATCCGGCGGTGCTGACGCTTTTAGCAACGCCTGAAGGCACCAGCATGACCGTAATTGACAATCAGCGCGATGGCTTTGATGCAGGCCGCACTTGGGGGCAGCGATTGTTTTTTAATCAAAATGGAGAGCGGGCGAGCCTGACTGGCCAACGCATGAGCGATTTTCGCAGCGATGAGTCCGGCGATTCTAATGAGCCTGTCGTTTTACCGCCAGTGGCGGTGAGTGAAGCAGAGGGCCTAAATATGGTGATGCTGATTCAGGTACCGCTGAAGCAAAAAGAACCGTTTTATAGTGGCATTGCCAGCGACACGATGGTGATGGAAGCTGCGCCTGCGCCTACGACTGTGCAAAGAGCCCAAAGCGACGTGGAAGCTGCCGTCATCAGCCACGGCCTGGTAGAAGGCCCCTTTACGGAAATAGACAATCTTGCCATTGAGCGTGACCCTGATTTTCCTATTCGTGTGACCGTACAGTTTTACAAGGCAACTAGCAACGGGGTTGTTTCTGAGACAGATCTCGCTGAGATTGACACGCAAATCAAACGTATCTATGACGACGCTGACTATGTGGGTAGTTTGGTGACGGAAGGGAGAACGAGACGCCCCACTGAATACGACGGCGAGCATCAAGAACCAGCAGATTGGTGGGAACAGTTTTGGCAGCACAGTCAAAATCGCTTGGGTCTGCCGCGAGAGGAGGCGCTAGAGTTGTTGAGGCGGTTGCGAGGTGGGCCGGGCTTCGACTCCGCTCAGCCCTCAGCGCAGGAATAGCGATCGCGTTAAAATCATCATGAGCCAGTGCTGTATGGAAGATGAAAATGGATAAGACGGTGGCTGCGGATACCTATGGATGGTTCGATCCGCTGTATGCAAAGGCTGACGGTGATTTTTCGCAGGTGCCTTGGGCTCTGACTCAGCCGGTGCCGTATTTGACGGATTGGCTAGCGAAAAATGCAGGTGCGGGTCGTTCTGCTGTCGTGGTCGGCTGCGGGCTGGGTGACGATGCGGAAGCCCTAGCAGAAGCAGGGTTTTCGGTGACGGCGTTTGATATTTCACCCAGTGCGATCGCCTGGGCCGAAGAACGCTTTCCTGACTCTACCGTCAACTATGGGGTGGCCGACCTGTTTCATCTGCCAGCTGATTTTCTCAGCTCGTTTGATCTGGCATTTGAGTTTCGCACGCTGCAAGCGCTGCCGGTAGAGGTGCGCACAAAAGCGATCGCTCAAGTCGCCAGCTTGATCAAACCCGGCGGTACACTATTGGTAATCACGTATGTTCGAGAGTCCGAAGCTGTTCCCGACGGCCCGCCCTGGCCACTTTCTGCTGGGGAGCTTGCCCACTTTGAATCCGTAGGATTGCAGGAGGTAGAGAAAAAGAGTTTTCATAATAAAGAGAGTCGGTTTCGCGATCGCGTTCTCATTCAGTACCGCGCCCCTAACTGACATCAATCAGGACCGCCAAAACCTCGCAAACAGGCTCTAGTCCGTCCGCTCCACTGTATGCTCAGAAGGCTGACTACTCCGCGATACTTCTAATTTTTGCCGAATTGCTGCCTGGATCTTTTCGTCAAAATCAGGATCGCTTGGGCTGGCAATGACCGATTTCGGACGCTGGCTAAATCTGTCTAAATAAGCTTGAGAAACAGCTTGATCTTGGCGATTTGCTAGAAAGTAGCGTCTCAATTCGTCATCACTCATCGCCTCAAAATTTACTCGACTCATCAGAATACCTCTCCATTCGGTACAATTTCAAACTCAAGATTTTCATCCTGCCCAGCTAGAACGTACACATTATGAGTACGGCGATCAATGCAGACTAAATGAACTGGTTGCAACATAGTGAACGTCAACTGATAGCTGACGCGATATAGGCTCTTTAGCTGATTGGCCGTAGGCATTTCACTCACTCCACCTGCTGCTTATTCTAACAGGTGCTTTAAGTCTAGAGGAGGGCGCTTGCTGAAAGGTAAACGCCCTCCTCCTTCAGAACTGAGCGGTCAAGCACTTAGCTATCAATCAGTTCGCCGCTTTCTTGCAGCGCGTGCAGCCGCTGGTACAAGCCGCCTTGTTCTAATAGTTCGTCGTGACTACCCACTTGGCTAATACGGCCTTGATCGAGTACGACAATTTTGTCGGCATCTCGCACCGTGCTCAAGCGATGGGCAATGATGATCAGCGTACGGGTGCCAAAGAGCGATCGCATCGCCGTCTGAATTGCCCGCTCAGACTCATAGTCCAGGCTAGAGGTCGCCTCATCAAACACCAGCACATCAGGTTCAACAATCAGCGCTCGGGCAATGCCAATTCGCTGCCGCTGTCCGCCCGAGAGGCGTACGCCCCGCTCACCTACGGTCGTGAGATATCCCTTAGGAAGCTGCTGGATAAACTCATCAGCCTGAGCAATTTTACAAGCCGTCTGAATCTCTTCAAAGCTGGCCTGCCGGTTGCCATAGAGCAAGTTGTCCATTAGCGTCCCGTTAAAGATATCCACCTCCTGATGCACAATCGCCAGCCGCTTGCGGTAGCCTGTGACATCTAGCCGACGAATATCTGTCCCATCGATCAGCACTGCCCCACTATCGGGCTCAAAGTAGCGCAGCAACAGCTTGATCAGCGTGGACTTACCCGACCCAGAGCGGCCAACGAGGGCCACCGTTTGATAGGGCTCGACCAGCAGCTCAATGTTGTTCAACACCGGATTTTCTGGATTGTAGCCAAAGCTGAGCTGATGAAAGTGCACTTTACCCGTGAACTGATACGTCGGTCCATCCGGCAACAGCGCCCCGGCATCGCGCCCTGGCGGCAGCGCCGTAAACTCTTGAAAGCGCGCCATCGGTGCATAGCGGCGGGCAAACATCTCAGCCAGATCACAGATCGGATCGACCTCAGCGTAGGCCATACTAGCGACCGTCAAAACAGTAATAAAGTGACCGATAGAAACCGTCCCGTTTACCGTCAGCCACAGCGTGCAGGTAAGCACCACGAACATACAGCTCTGCACAATCGTGCGCTGATACGTGCTCAGTACCGTATAGCCCTTGTGAATGCGATAGTCGAGTACTTTGAACTCTCTATCTAGCCGCTGTGTTTGGCGATGTAGCTCGCTCAGCTCATTGCCAAATGCTTTGACCGTCTTGATATTAGAAATAATCTCCGAGTTACGGCTGTCGGTATTTTCGATGTACTTATCGAGGCGTTCTTCACGCAAGGAGAGATCTTTTAACCCCAGGATGCTGTGGAGTAAAATACCGCCCACTGATACGAGAACAATCACCGCAATGCGCCAGTCAATCAGACCGATGACTACAAAAATACCCACGATCCGCACCGTTTTAGGAATCAGCTGCTCAGTAATACCCGGATAAGTCCAGGTGTAGTTAGAGAGGCCCTTTGCAACCCGAGCGGCAATGCGGCCAGGGTTGTTTTCATCGTAAAACTCTAACGGCAGCGTCAGAATTTTCCGCAGCGCTTTTTCGGCATGATCTCGGCGCGCACGAAAGGCCGTATCCCAGCTAAACCAGCCGCCTAGCCAGGGTTGTATAGGCGCGCGGCCTATCGTCACAAAGCCGATGAGTGCAACTAGAACAAGTAGTGAGAACGGTTGCGTCACAGGTTGGTTGAACCATTGCGCAATGGTCTCAATGACCTGCTGAAGTTTGTCATCGACAGGTTGTTGTGAAATCAGATTGAGAATTTGCCCGGTGGCATAGGGAACAAAGAGGTCAATCACCTCAAAAAGGCTCATCATAGCAGCGCTAAACAGCGTGATTTGCCAATAGCGCTGGTAGTAGCCCAGTATCGTCAAAAACTTTTTCATGGGTTTAAACAAAAGAGGTCACTAAAAATCGTCAGCGGGCCTCTGCAGAAAGCTGTTGTTCCGTCGAAATATCTTGTTAAAAGCAGCACAACCTGTCAGCGTTGGGTAACGACGCTGACATACCCACCTGAGATAGGGCTACAGCCAATCGCTACAGCGCCAGAGCAGGTTCAAAGTACCCGGAGGAATATGCGACCTTGAAGAGACGAACGCCTTTTGCCCAGCGATCGCTGAGCGACATATAGACAAACACTATTGTTCTGTAAACATGTCTTCGCAAAGCACGCTCACAGAATCAACCGCAGACCCTACCTCTGCTAAGACATAGAGTCTTCGTTTCTGCTAAGGCTGTCCCTAATCCAAGGGGGACCACGAGGTTAATAGTTAATGGCGATGAGTAAAGGAATGTAAAACACAGTGAACCTCCCAAATATTGCTAAAGTGGTTGCCATCAAAATCTAAGCTCTAGATTTGAGCTGTAGATTTGGGCAGGGTTGCGCCTTGGAATGAGCTGCGCGTCAGGCACGTTGCCTAGCTCGTCTGGGTTAGAGACTGTTTACGGGTAGGCGTTTATCGAAGAGTCGAAAACGACTGATGAGAGGGCATCTGGTTGATCATCGCTTAGCTCTAACGCTGTTAGAGGGGCTGTCTGTCTTTCACTATCTGCCTTTCAAACTTAGGTTTCTCAAGCATCGCTTCTCGAAACCTTGGTTTTTAGGCCAAGTCCAGCAATCATAACTAGAGAGAATTGATAATGCAACTGTTTTATCAATATTTTTAACTTGATAGCAGGTAGTCGTAGCCGAGATTTTATGAGGCCGAAGATTTTTCGCGCTTTCTCTTGTAAAACTGAGAGGCGGCAATGCCAAAGCTGTAGAGAATACCGGCGTTGCTGCTAGCGCCAATAGCTGCCCCCACAATGGGTACCAGCTCAACGATGCTCAAGCCAGATTTTACGGCGCTGGAGGCCCCCGCCGATAGTGCAAAGATCGTCAGCGCCTCGCCTTTACGAGCCGGATCGGCGACATCAAAGTCGTAGGCAGCCGCAATCCGATAGAGCATTTCTGACTGAAGCGCCGCCACAGCCGCTAGATCAACGGCAAAAAGGCCCAGCGCCACAGGCGGAACAATGTTGGTCGCGAAGCCAACGCCGCCTGCTTTGATGGTGGAATCGACAATGATGTGATGGGCTATCTCTTCGGAAGATTCATTGGGATACTTGGTTTTTAACTTGAGCACTTCGGCCTCTGCTTTTTCCTTATCGACTCGGCCCAAAGCACTGGTGAGCCAGCTCAGGCCGGGCAGCTTAGCAACGTAGTCCATAGCTGGATTTTCAGCGATTGGATGTAGCGTATTGCCCACCGTTTCAGTCGTTTGCTCTAGGGCACTATGGGCAGAATCAGCAGCGGCCTCGCTCATCTGAGTGGTGGTGTCGCGTGCTGTCTTCGTAAGCTTATTAAAAATCTGGGTACCGACTGCTGAGACTAGGCCACCGAGCTGCTCTGCCTCGGCAGCGGCCCGGTTAAGAGAAGACGATAGCCTGTTCGGATTGTCAGTCATAGCACTCGGATGGTATGGGTGAAGGTTAAAGGATTCGAATAATAGCGGCTTGCGAATGTATTTTGGCTTCTGGCTTCAACTTGCAAGCTCAAGCCCGACGTAACACTACCAAATTTGCTCGAGAATCGGCCTCTACTCTAAGAATGAGTCTTAGATTCTAAGAATGAACCTTAGATTTTACAAGGTAGGCTCGGCCTCATTCATGGGTGAGTGCTCAGCGCTACGCTGGCAGTGTGCTTGCCTGGAAAAAATGAGCTTCAATCTCATCAGCAGGAAGCGGTTGAGAAAATAAGTAGCCTTGGCCAAACTGACAGCCTATCTGCTGTAAATATTGCAGCTGCTGCTGGGTTTCAATACCTTCCGCTACGCTCGTCAACCCTATCTGATTGCTTAAGGTGACAATGGTGTTGATAACCTGATGATTGCGGTTTTCTAGCTGCATTTGACTGACAAAGGATTGATCAATCTTTAGGTTGTTCACAGGTAGGCAATGAAGATAGTTTAGGGACGAATAACCTGTTCCAAAATCGTCAATGCTGATTTCAATTTGTCTGGCTGAAAGTTGAGTTAATAAGCCCATTGTCTGATCGATACCTTTAATCAACATGCTTTCCGTGATTTCTAAAATGACTGCGCTACCTGGCAGTCCAGTCTTTTGCAAAATGCTATCTATATCCTGCATCAAACTGGTTTTATGCAAATCTTGTGCAGATAAGTTGATACTTACTTGGAGTGAAGAGCCATGAGCAGATTGAACGTACCACTGGTTCATTTGCCAGCACGCCTGCTCAAAGACCCAGCGATCAAGCGAGACAATCAGACCAATCTCTTCTGCAATCGGAATAAATTCATTGGGAGAGATCAGTCCTCAGACCGGGTGTTGCCAACGAACTAAGGCTTCAACGCCAATGAGCCGATAGTTGAACAAGTTAAAGATGGGCTGATAATAAACTGTGAACTCTTCTTGCTCAAGTGCTTTGCGCAGGTCTGCTTCTAGGGTCATCCGATAGAGTCTCCTTGTGAGTCTTAAGGGTAGCTGCGGTGGATGCCAACCCATAGAGGCGAAACATTCCAGGTGACCAGGTAACGGCCTGACTGGCCACATCAAAGGACCAGTTTCCTACCTGACTAATTTCCTGTGCCTCTAGAAGCATGGTTTCGCTGCGGTACAATCGTTCTTCTGCTTGCTGGCGTTCAATGGCAATGCCTGTAAGATGGGCCATCTGTGCAATCGTGTTTAATTCGTAGGTCTGGGGCGATCGCACTGTTTGA
>JBAUIB010000001.1:0-2766 GCA_049680585.1 Phormidesmis sp. | reverse complement strand
CTCTGATAGGTCAGCAAGATGATAGGAAAGCCTGCGACTACTATCTGTTGCTGCACTGCCGCTTTCATGGTGCCTCGCATGATGCTCAAGATTGGTTCTCAAGGTTCTGCTGTCCGTCAGCTCCAGCGCTCGCTGAATGCACGGTTTAAACAGCTTGGCATTCTCTCTGTTTTTTCTCTGCGGGTTGATGGTGTCTTTGGGGTGGAAACGTTAGCTGCTGTCAAATACTTGCAGTGTGTGTGTGGCCTGCCGGTGAATGGCAGAGTGGATAATGGCACTGGCGCATTTATTACACGGGGAGGAGCTGGCTTGGAGAGACTGTATATGGGGAGTCGGGGGACGGCTGTGATTGCGGTTCAGCGGACGTTGCGCCACCATTATATTGATCTGCCGACAGAGGGTCGCTTTGACGCATTGACGGAGCAAGGTGTGCGGATATATCAGCAGCAGATGGAGCTGGTGGCTGATGGGGTGGTCGGGCCTCAGACTTGGGAAAGGGTGGTGCGATCGCGTCTTGATGGTCTGCCGTGCCTCGCCCTACGGCCTAACCTGTATCCCGAGACGTAAACAAGCGAGACGTAAACAAGCGAAACGTTTGGACGCTAGTAGCCGATGAGATAGCGGCTGCGTTTGGACAATAGCTGCTTGATGCAAAGGGCGATCGCAATACAAACCAAAACCATACCAACGGTGACGAGCGGATACCAAAGCCAGGGACGACCAATGCCAATTCCCAGAGATATTCTGAGGGCCTCGAACCCCCACAGCATGAAACTGTGGAGAAAGTAGATGGCAAAACTGGTAGAGGCAAGTGTGTTGATAAGCTTTGAATTAATATGCTCGAAGCGGTGTAGCCACACCATAAAAAACAGGCTGAGCACTACCTTTTGAATCATCATGAGATCTAAGCCGTCATACAGCATCGGCGGTTTTTGATAGTTGCCAAGCCTACCAGCCATCGACTGAAGCGTGGCTAAGGCAACCGCCACCAGCAGCAGATAAATCTCTTTGTTCGCTAGCCTTTTATAAATGAAGTCTTTTTTCTGTGAGCAAATCATGCCAAAGAGATAGACCGGCATGAAGTAAACGACCGACTGCAAAATAAAGATATTTCCCGATGGCCGGTGGAGAAAAACTGAGACCACGAAGAGAAGAAAGGTAATCATCAGCTGATTTCTGATGCGCAGTTTTATAAAGGCCACATGCAATGGCGATAAGAGAAATATCAGCATGACGAAGGGAATATACCAGTAGGCGACGAGGAAACGGCCTGTGATGTAATACTTCAGCGCTGGAATCAGGTAAAGGCTGAACCAGTCAGACCCTTGGGGCTGATAGAAGGCGAAGTCGGGGGTCTGCTGCGTGACGAGTGACGTAATCGGAATAATCGATAAAAGCGTATAGGGCAGCAGCACTTTTTTGAGCTTGCCCAGCATGAACTTTTTGAACTGGTATCTTTTGTAAAAGATGTGATGAAAGAGAAAGCCGGAGATAAAAACAAAAAGTATAGTGCCGCCTGCAATCAGGTTGCCAAATATTAGTTTGGGCAGCGTATCGAAGTTAATACCGACGATGCGAAAGCAGTGACCTGCGACGATGATAACGATAGCGATCGCTCGAAAATGATTCAGTGAATTTACGAACATAGACCCGTCGTTTTCGAAACGTTCATCCTATGTAAGCTCGAAAGTCGCTGGGTTTCAACTGCAATGCGTTCTGACTTACGGGCGTCGTGTACGGATTAATACATCCCCATCCCACCCTGCGGGCACCCCTGTCTTGGTGCGCATTCCTTGGGCGAATGCGATTCGCCAGGGTCGCACCGCTCCGAGGAGGGGATTTGCTTCAGGCGATGATTAGAGGGCTGATGCTAAACGGGTGCAGGCTATGCTCTGATTCTCATTCGCTGGGTCAAAATTGCCATGACTTCGTTGGCTCTGCCGGTGGAGATGGGCTGGCTCCAGTCGTTGGGTTCGGCGTAGCGGAGGGTATGCAGGCGGCTGATGGTGGCGCGAACGCCGCTGAGACTGCCGAAGACTAGATGGCGGACGTTTTCGTAGTCGCCTTCGGCTGGGTGGTTGGCGGGCGGTAAAGGGCAGGCGGCTCCGGCAGCGGAGACGGGATGGGGAACAGATTGCGCAGAAGATTGGTCCGCAGACTGTTCGGAAGAAGAAGCAACAGAATCTGTGGACGCGGGTGCGCCCTGAAAGGAAGAAATGAACATGAGATCTGGTCTCCGGTTAGTTTTTTAGGGAGGAAACCAGAACTCAACTAAACCTCGCCACGCTTCATAGATGTAGTGCAAATCGAGGTGGCTAAGGTAAAGTGAACCTTAGCTGACGGGATTGCCTGGAAATCCTGAAGGCTAGCTGCCGATGGGTGTTGTAGCACCTGTCGGTAGCGCTTAGTCGAATTGAGTTCTGTCGGAACGACTGCGGTGGGGACCACAGCCTTAGTTATTGAAGATAGGCTGATTTTTGATTGGCGTCAAGCGATGGATCATTGCAGCTAGCCTCTGATGTTGTGAAAAGCTACTGCATGAGCCGGATGCTAAACAGTGGGTTGAGGAAAGTACAGCGGCAATCAATCTCTACAAATAAGAAAAAGCCCATGAGAGAAATCTCATAGGCTTCGGGTTGTGGCTCGTGTCTGCTGGGAGGAAAGTGGCGTGTTGCGACTATGTGCGATGGCTAGGCGCTGCGACGGCGGGGGCGTTTGTATTCGGATTTTTTCTTGTAGCCGATGGCTTGGGCTTCGTCGCTGTTG